>NZ_JAJAFZ010000199.1:0-953 GCF_025384895.1 Photorhabdus kayaii | reverse complement strand
GCCCGGACTGAACGGTCAGATATCCCGAATCATCTCAATAGGGAATTTGACGTTAGCGCGCCAGATAGTGTCTGGTGCGGGGATATTACCTATATCTGGGCAGAAGGCGGCTGGCATTATCGGCAAAGCCGGATGCGGATTGAGTGGTTAAAGCACTGGACATGGCATACGAGCAACGCGGCAGACCGCAAAACGTGATGTTCCATTCAGACCAGGGTAGCCAATATGCCAGCCATTCATTCCGGCAAAGGCTGTGGCGTTATCGCATGACGCAAAGTATGAGCCGCCGTGGCAATTGCTGGGATAATGCCCCAATGGAAAGGCTGTTTAGAAGCTTGAAATCAGAATGGATGCCTGTAACCGGTTATATGACCAGAGCAGAAGCCCTGCGGGATATAAGTTTTTACCTGATGGATTATGACAACTGGAGTCGGCCACATCAGTTCAACGAGGGGGTGCCACCGGCAAAAGCTGAGGCTCTCTCTAATTTACTGTCCGGAATTAGTTGACCACTACACTTTGTATGTGCTGAGCTTTGTGCTTTAATTCCCATAAACACCTTTCCTTATTTGAGTTACGTATATTAGCTTGAACATCTATATCGTAACGGAAAGGTGTTTTTCTTGGTATAACCCTTGATTTCCACCCGCATAGCGGGTGGTTTTATGTTTAAGAAGCTGACGCTACTTAAACTGGCTAAAGCCATAAATAAGAACAAAAATGCCGATCTTAAATATCGGCATTTTGCTGTAAAAGAGAAGATTAATTTAATGCTTTAACGTTTCAATTTTATCTCGGCTCAGTCCGGTACTGGTGACAATAATGTCCAAACTCACGCCATGCCGTAATAAGGCACGAGCCGTTTCCAGTTTACCTTCCGCTCGGCCTTCCTCTCGGCCTTGCACAATACCTTGCTTAATACCTTGCACAATACCTTGCTCTCTACCTTGCTT
>NZ_JAJAFZ010000198.1:0-959 GCF_025384895.1 Photorhabdus kayaii | reverse complement strand
TTACCGTTGACACCGAATGGCAAGCTGGACCGGCAGGCATTGCCGGCCCCGGACCAGCGTGCGGTGGTGACACGGCAGTATGAAGCGCCACAGGGTAAGCTTGAGCAGCAGCTGGCACAGATTTGGCAGGACTTGTTAGGCGTGGAGCGTATCGGCCGCCACGACAACTTCTTTGAGTTAGGCGGGCATTCACTGTTGATCGTCAGTGTGATTGAGCGATTACGCCTGATGAATTTGCATCTGAACGTAGCGGCCGTTTTTGCCGGGCCAACACTGATGGCGATGGCTACTCGTGTCAGCACGGGGGAGAGTATCGCGGGTGAGGGTGTTCCCGAGAATCGTATCCCCGGAGATACCCAGGTTATCACACCGGAGATGCTGCCGCTGATTATGCTGAGTCAACCCGAGATAGACAGCATTGTGGCGGGGGTTACCGATGGCGCTGCCAATATTCAGGATATTTATCCACTCGGCCCGCTACAGCAAGGTATCCTGTTTCACCATTTGTTGGAAAATGAAGGCGATACTTATTTAGAACGTGCAATGTTAGCGTTCGACAGCCGACAGCGTTTGGATGGCTTTTTGACTGCCTTGCAACGGGTAATTGACCGTCATGATATCTTGCGCAGCGCGGTACATTGGAAAGGGTTACTGGAGCCAGTGCAGGTGGTGTGGCGTCAGGCGCCATTGTGGATTGAAGAGCTGAACTTATCGGCGGAGGAAGACGCTGAAAGACAACTGTATCAGCATACCGACCCGCGGCGGGTACGGCTGGACGTGACCCGAGCGCCATTAATGTCGGCCACCATCGCGCAAGACCCGCAATCCGGTGAATGGCTGCTGGCATTACTGCTTCACCATTTAGTATGTGATCATGTGTCTTTGGAACTCATTAACAATGAAGTTCAGGCTTTCTTACAGCAGCAAGAAGAACATCTGCCACTTCCTTTACCTTATCG
>NZ_JAJAFZ010000197.1:0-961 GCF_025384895.1 Photorhabdus kayaii | reverse complement strand
ATTTAATTTAATCAAAGATAAGTTGACTACGGAATTCCCCTGACCAAATGGCTCTTCGACGTTTAGCCGCCTGACTGTCTTTTATACTGGTATTCTGTTTAATCACATTTAATGCAATTCGGTTAAAAAGCGCCATTTGTGCAGCCCCATCAGGATCTTTGAGTGAGATAGCATCTTCTCGAAAAGTGACATCTAATACCCAATGCAGCTCGTTTTCCACCGACCAGTGCCTTCTTATTGCCTTAGCCACGATTTCCGCCTCCAACGGTAGCGAGCTGACATACCAGCGTGAATCACGATGGGGAGGCTGACCTTTTACGCTTCGTTCACTGACTACTTCAATAACACTTTGTATTGAAGGCCATTGCCGCCGAAGGACCTCCGGCAATACGGCACGAATTTGCATGACATGCCGAAATTCTGTCCGTCCATGACCGCTATTTTTCTGCGTAAAGTCAACAAGCTCATCACTCTCATAATGCGAAGCAAAATACGATTTGACCCATTCATGGAGGGTCTTTTGATTGCCTTTGAGACCGACAATAAAATCACCGCCGCGCTGAGTAATTAACGCAAGGGTTTCTTTCTGGCAATGCAGGGCATCCATAGTGACAATCGCGCCATCAAGCGCCAGTAATTCAATCAATTGTCTGGCAACCGGACCTTCCTGACCTTTGCTTTCGGCTGCCTGATGGTATAGGGCTACACCGGATTCAACATCATAAGCACTGACCACATGCAGGGCTTCAAATAATGTCCCCTTACAGGTTCCTCTCAGGGTTTTTCCATCAATGGCGATAAGACTTTTTCCTGCCCTGACCCGACGCTGGTTGATCCAGGCATAAAAGGCTTCAACCAGTGCATCTTGCTCTATCATTTTGATAATATTAGCAATACAGTGACGACGGGGAATACCGTGAGTAAAATGCGTGTATTGTTTAAGCCACTCGCTCTGTAACTC
>NZ_JAJAFZ010000196.1:0-965 GCF_025384895.1 Photorhabdus kayaii | reverse complement strand
GAGGTGATGGTTCGCATCATTATCCTGAAACATTTCCATAATCTTTCCGATGAAAAGATGGAATATCAATTGCTTGACCGAATGAGCTGGCAACGTTTTTGTCGCTTGACCGATGTCATTAATATTCCAGACCGTAACACGATTTGGTGTTTCGAAAAACGGATTGGCCAGGCAGGTGCCAGAGCGTTGTTTGAAGAGGCGAAGCATCAGCTTTCGACACAGGGATTCATTCCTAGAGGGGGTCAACTCATTGATGCCACGTTGATTCCAGTTCCTAAGCAGCACAATAAGAAGGAAGAGAATGAACAAATCCGTCAGGGTAAAACCCCGGATAACTGGACAGCAAACAAACGATGCCAGAAAGACACCGAGGCAACCTGGACGAAAAAGAACGGTAAAAGTTATTTTGGCTATAAACTGACCATTAATGTCGATACAAAATATAAAGTGATCCGCCACATCGCGACAGGAACCGCAGCTGTCCATGATAGCCAGTTTTTTGAAGCCGTTTTGGAGCGGTCAAATACAAGTCGGGACATTTATGCTGATAAAGGGTATGCCAGCCAGATGCGTGAACGTGCGCTGAAGGAACAGGGCTATCGTGTTCATATTCAGAGGAAAGCGTCACGCAATAAGCCCTTATCAGACTGTCAGAAAGGCCGAAATAAGAAAATAGCGAAAACCCGGGCACGAGTAGAACATATCTTTGGCTCATTCTCTCAGATGGGTGAAAAATTTATCCGAACGATAGGCCAGCTGCGAGCCACTTTTGCGATGACTCTGAAGGCAACCTGCTATAATTTACAACGTTTGGTTTATTTTGGAAAATCCGGCATTCATGCCTTTTAATTCCGGTATGTGATGAAAAAGCGATGAGTTTATTTTTTCCCCTGAAAAAGCAAGAAAAAGTCATACACAATAAGGTCATTTATTGGTGAGTGCAAAATTGATCTTATTTTTTGTAT
>NZ_JAJAFZ010000195.1:0-995 GCF_025384895.1 Photorhabdus kayaii | reverse complement strand
GCCGGGCATCAACCACTTCACCGCCGTAGCGGCTCGTCATCACGCCTCAGTGTTCACGGAAGAGCGGATTTACCTGCCCCTCCCACCTACACGCTTAAACCGGGACAACCGTCGCCCGGATGGCCTAGCCTTCTCCGTCCCCCCTTCGCAGTCGCATTCAGTACAGGAATATTAACCTGTTTCCCATCAGCTACGCCGTTCGGCCTCACCTTAGGGGTCGACTCACCCTGCCCCGATTAACGTTGGACAGGAACCCTTGGTCTTCCGGCGAGCGGGTTTTTCACCCGCTTTATCGTTACTTATGTCAGCATTCGCACTTCTGATACCTCCAGCAGCCCTCACGGCACCACCTTCAACAGCTTACAGAACGCTCCCCTACCCAGCAACGCCTTAACGTCACTGCCGCAGCTTCGGTGCATGGTTTAGCCCCGTTACATCTTCCGCGCAGGCCGACTCGACCAGTGAGCTATTACGCTTTCTTTCAATGATGGCTGCTTCTAAGCCAACATCCTGGCTGTCTGGGCCTTCCCACATCGTTTCCCACTTAACCATGACTTCGGGACCTTAGCTGGCGGTCTGGGTTGTTTCCCTCTTCACGACGGACGTTAGCACCCGCCGTGTGTCTCCCGTGATACCATTCTTCGGTATTCGCAGTTTGCATCGGGTTGGTAAGCCGGGATGGCCCCCTAGCCGAAACAGTGCTCTACCCCCGAAGATGAATTCACGAGGCGCTACCTAAATAGCTTTCGGGGAGAACCAGCTATCTCCCGGTTTGATTGGCCTTTCACCCCCAGCCACAGGTCATCCGCTAATTTTTCAACATTAGTCGGTTCGGTCCTCCAGTTAGTGTTACCCAACCTTCAACCTGCCCATGGCTAGCTCACCGGGTTTCGGGTCTATACCCTGCAACTCATTCGCCCAGTTAAGACTCGGTTTCCCTACGGCTCCCCTATGCGGTTAACCTCGCTACAGAATATAAGTCGCTGACCCATTAT
>NZ_JAJAFZ010000194.1:0-1008 GCF_025384895.1 Photorhabdus kayaii | reverse complement strand
GCATCGTGATGCTGAGACTTTTCCGTTTCGACGACCTGAGTCACCAACCCGGCGTTGGTGTTGTTAATCCGGTCGGCATTAATCTTCAAGTGGCGCCCGGCTTCAATCGTCGCCGCGTGGTTATTGAGCTCACGCGCCTGACCGGTGGCCGTCAGGGCGTTATCCAACTGGCCGCCGATGCGCATGTCGCCCACGCTGTAAATCTGCGCATGATGCTGGTTGTTGAGCGTTCCGGTGCCGATGTCCAGCCGGTCACGTGCCGCAATGACCGCAGCTTTGCCGTCCTGGGCGGTGTTATTCAATGTGCCCGTCTGGAGGGCCAGCTGGTCCCCGTAAATGCGCCCGGTGCCGGTATTGTTCAGGGTGTTGGCCGTGAGATGAGTCAAACCGCCGTCAATCAGTCCGGTGTTGCTCAGGGTATCATGAGCCTGGATTTGCGTTTGCCCGGCGCTGATTTCACCGGAGACGCTATTGGTGAGATGGTGTGCGTCAAGATGCAGCGCCCGACCGGCTTTTATCTGGCGGTCATTGCGGAGATTGCCGGTTGTTTTCAGGGTCAGATTGCCATTGGCCGCGGTGTTGCCGGTATGATGAAAATCCTCAGTTAAGGTGATCGCCATATCGCCCTGCGATAACAGTTGGCCGTCACCGCTCAGAGCATGGGCGTTAATCGTGGCGTGCTCCCCGGCAATCAGCGTGCCTTGCCGGTTGTTAATCACCAGAGACGTAGGACGGGTCTCGTCGTCTACGGTAAGCTGTTTGCCCGCGGAGATTAACCCCTCAGCATTCTCCAGCGTGTGACTCACCTGAGCTTGCAGGTGATTGGCTGCCCGTAAAGCGCCCTGAGTATTGTCCACCTGTTGAGCGTTGACCGTCAGGTTTTGCGCTTCCAGCCCGTTATCCGTCTGCTTCGTTTCCCGGTTAATCAAATGAGCGGTGTTCAGGGTCAATTGCTGACCGCCACGGATAAGGCCGCCGGTGTTATCGGTTTGAGTGTCAACATTGAGC
>NZ_JAJAFZ010000193.1:0-1010 GCF_025384895.1 Photorhabdus kayaii | reverse complement strand
GCTATTGATATAAGAAGGATAATTGTTGAAGAGATGTAAAATATAATTAAAATAATAAGAGTGATTATGTTCACATTAAAGTCCCATTGAATTTTTAGTATGATTAAGCGTATTTTTGAAATAGGCATATTGCCATTGATATAGAGAAGGATACAAGGCTTATATTGATAGTGATGAAATATATTTTTATCCAGTGGGTCAAATTGGAGGGTAAATTTTGAATGAAATCGTAAGACTCTTGTGGCATATATTTACTATTAGGTCTATTTATCCTTATTCTTTTTCCTGTTAATAATTTATAGAAAAATACGGCAGGATGAATTTGACCATGAATACCCATAGAATGACCCATGTATGCTGCTGTTGATAAGCAAAAACCTTTTTCCATATATAATTCAATAATTTTATCCATCTTTTTTTGATTTATTTTGTAAATGGCTATTGATATAATGAGAAAAAGGTTGAAAGAGATATAAGAAATAACCAAGATGATAAAAGTTATTCTATTCATATTAAAATCCCATTGAAGATTCAACAATAAGTTCAAGGAACCATTCTCCACCTTTACTACCGGCATAACCACCAGCTAAACCGCCACCAGCCATGCAAAGTCCAACAGCTAATCCTTCAGTTGCAAACCCAAGGGCAGCACATGCTGCGCCTGCTGCTATACTGCCACCATATCCTACGGCTATCCCACCTCCTGTTCTACCAGCAAATTTACTATATTCCTTGATAGCCACTTTTTCACATTGTCTTGTTTGCCTATAGTTGCAGGCATCAATAATCTGTCCGGTGGTATCAACAAAATCCAGACCAATGGCAACCCGGCCACCATATTTCATCCATTTAACCATTTTTTCACTTTGTATAATTGTTTGACTATATCCCTTTATCGCGCCAATCCCTGCTTTATCCCATTGGTGAGCAATGGCTTTGGTTGATAATTTTAGCGCATGTTTTAAATTAGGATGTTGGTCGATTTTCAAAGAGAGTCGGCCAACTTTATT
>NZ_JAJAFZ010000192.1:0-1049 GCF_025384895.1 Photorhabdus kayaii | reverse complement strand
TGGACAGTAAATAACCTTCAAGGATGGTTTGTAACATGAACCATCCTTGCCACAGCCTTTCCCATCCCACTCGGCCATTTCGTTTTGAGTCATACCAACCCGCTAGTTTTCCCAAATTAATATAGGCCCAGTAAACACTTGGCGCTGTCTTAGGGACCTTTTTCTTTTCTTGCTTTACCCACAATAACTTCCACGCTAGCGGGCTTAATAGCGTTTCACAACTCTGTTTTTCCGCCTCTGATCTATTGAGACCCACATAGCGCAACTGATGAACACGCACGGCGATAAACGCCAGGATCACCACCATTTTTTCCAGATTTTCTTTACGTTGCATCCGCAGCGCTTCTACCTGTGTCCCGCCACTTTTCCACGCTTTGTGAAACTCTTCAATGAGCCAGCGTTTTTCATAGTAGTCCAGAATACGGTGGGCATCTTCTTTACCTTTTACCGGCTCCGATGTCAGAATGTGCCAGCTCAGCTCCTTGTCGTTATTCGTTTCCTGACAACTCACATAATACAGCGGTATCGGCTCCCCTCGTTTATTGGCCGGCATTTTGAGCGTGACAGGGGCGTAACGGACGTCGCAGAGAGCTTCACGCGCCTTACGCCCACCTCGTTGTTTAACCTGAACGGTTCTTTTATCTGCAGGCTGCAAAGATTCACTGAACAGATACAGTTTATCTGAGCTTTGTTCAATGCAACGGCTTTGCATTGAACGCACAATAAAACGCTGCTGATGCATGATTTTATAGGTCAGATAGTCAATAATGTCTGCCTCGCGAGCACAAACTGAAATGACCTTATTCATATCACTGCCAAGACGAGTTTCTGTTGCCTGAGAGGCGCGTTCCCACTTATAACTTTCCTTGTCTTTATACGGCCGGGAAGCCCGTTGCGCTTTCTTGCCATAATGACTCAGCTCTCTCGTCCAGCGCGTTTGTTCAATCAGGCCAATGACCCGTTCTTCTCTGGGGGCAAAAAGCAAAACGGAATGGGCATGCAGGCCGGTGGCACTTTTTCGTGATGAGGTATACCCCATTTCATCCCGA
>NZ_JAJAFZ010000191.1:0-1067 GCF_025384895.1 Photorhabdus kayaii | reverse complement strand
CACAGCGCCGTCTCCTGACCGATCACCCGCTCGCCCACATGCTGTTCCAAATGCAGCAGGCCGGTTTGCTCGTCTTTCAATACGCTGCTTAACGGGATGCCCGTCCAGTCGGCAATCACTGTTGCCACGGTACGCGCATCCACATCCGGCGATAGCAAGGGCTGCCCCTGTTGCAGGGTTGCCAGTCGCTGTTGTAACGCGGCCAGTTCATCCTGCCGGCGGCTGTCCTGTCGGATCGCCAGTAACTGTTGCGTGAGCTGTTTTTCCTGTTGATACTGTTCATTCCGCTGTTGCTGTTGCCGACCCAGTTCATTGCGCAGCACAGCAATCTGCGCCAGACGGTCAGCGTGATGAGCCTGCCCCAACGTCATATCTTCCCGTATCGCCTGTTGCTCCATCTCAAGCGCGGTCAATTGGGTCTGGAGTTGCGTCAACGCCGCCGGTACGGTGTCCAAACTCATCCGCGCCCGCGCGCCGGCGGTATCGAGCAGATCCACCGCTTTATCCGGGAGCTGGCGCCCGGTCAGGTAACGGCGGGAGAGTGTCACCGCCGCCTGTACCGCACTATCAAGAATATGGACACCGTGGTGGCGGGCATAACGCGCTTTCAGCCCGCGCAACATCAGGCAAGCGGTTTCATCATCCGGCTCGTCAACGTTAATCCGCTGGAAACGGCGCTCCAGCGCCGCATCCTGTTCAAAATAGCGTTTGTACTCCGACCAGGTGGTCGCCGCGATAGTCCGCAATTCCCCCCGCGCCAACGCGGGTTTCAGTAAGTTAGCGGCGTCTGCGCCGCCCGCCTGATTACCGGCACCAATCAAGGTGTGGGCTTCATCAATAAACAGTAAGATGGGGGTGGACGATTGCCGGACAGCTTCAATCACGTTTTTCAGCCGTTGCTCAAATTCGCCTTTCACCCCGGCGCCCGCCTGCAACAGGCCCAGATCCAGCGCCCGGATACTGACCGTTTTCAAGCTAGCCGGGACATCGCCTTCGGCAATCCGCAGCGCCAGTCCTTCCACCAACGCGGTTTTCCCCACGCCCGGCTCGCCCACCAGGATCGGGTT
>NZ_JAJAFZ010000190.1:0-1071 GCF_025384895.1 Photorhabdus kayaii | reverse complement strand
ACGCGGGTCCCGGTCAGCTTGCCGGTATTGTTGTCGGTCGGGATATACACATCATGTTCCAACGCCACAATTTCAATACTGCCTTCCCGGTCCTGAACATCCACCGACCCTTTGATGTCGGCACCGCCGTCATCTTTCAGCCACAAATAAGCGGGGATCGCCATAAGTTTACTCCTGTTGTTGTCTCAATGAGGTCGCCGGTATCGGCGACGTTGTTGCTGAAACGCCCGGCACCGTTTGCGGTCGCGGACAGGCGACCGTGTTCGGTATCAGACGGATTTCAACTCTGCGATTAGCGGCACGCCCTGCCGCGGTGGTATTCGTCGCGATCGGTCGCGTCGCCCCGTCGCCGTGTACGGCGAAGCAGGCAGGCGACAGCTCGCCGGTCTGTAACAGCCAGTCACGGACGGCTTCGGCCCGCGCCAGTGACAGGGCCTGGTTTTTCGCGGCATTACCGGTCGCATCGGTATGGCCGGTGATTAAAATCATCCGGCCCGGTTTAGCGCGGAGAGCGATCAACGCATTGATTAATCCCGGGGCCGAGCCGGGTTTCAGTGTCGCCCGTCCCACATCAAACAGGGCCGGGCTATTCAGGCTGATCGTCTGCGGTAACGCGGTCGTCACCGGTTTTTTTGCCTGATGTTCAGGGGAGTAACCGGCTATCGCCGCCTGTAACGGCAGACGTAATCGCGCCCCCTGATACAGCCCCAGTCCCAGATGCCACGGCACCCCGTGACGGTAATACTCTTCAAGACGACCGGCATCGGCCCGCAATACCGCCATCGCCTGCGCTTTGCCGCGCGCATCCGTCATGGCGACAGCCTGATAGTGCTGCCAGTCATCGTCCACCTGACGCAACCCTTGCCGGTTATGCCAGGCCGAGCAGCCCAGCGCGGTCATCCCCGCCAGCATAAACAGCCCCAATGCCCCCCTCAGCGCCCGCGGCCCGACGGTCTGCCATGATCTCACGGGGAACAGCGGCCATACCGGGTCCGGGAAGGGCAATACCGGCATCCCGGTCTCCGGTGAGCTGACCGGGTCACCGGCGTTGTTGAGCGCCGTTTTGGCTTG
>NZ_JAJAFZ010000019.1:0-69875 GCF_025384895.1 Photorhabdus kayaii | reverse complement strand
ACCGATTCACCCACACCCAGTGACTTAACTGCTTCTGCAAGGCGGTAGCCTTGGTCAAGTACCAGACTGGCAGCATCACGCTTAAACTCTGTAGAAAACGTACGACGTTGTCTTGTCATTGAACACCTCTTTTAACTAACGTGGTAATCTTACCACTTAAATGGGTGTCCGGTTTTATTAGACCACTACAACCTGAAAGATAACGGGTATAAATCCTTGAATTAATGAAGGGCTTATGGTTGCTCCCCTTGTGTTTCATTTATCCTTCGAAAAAAGCAAACCATAGGCTCAACACGATCTTCTCTACTCACTCTTTTGATCATCAATTAATCGATGAAAGAAAAATAGCCAAATAACCTCATTCCTGATAAATAACTTTTCAAAATAGTAGAACACTTGGAGGGAACTCAGTCCAATTTTTGCAATCTGATCAATTGTAAATAATCCCAAACCACTAAACGGACTGAGTTATGCCTATCATAGCACCTATACCCCGCAATGAACGACGCCAGATGAAAAAAATTATCCAGAACACCCGAGATAAAGATTATGCTCGCAGGCTCATGGCCATATTGATGCTTCATCGAGGCGAGTCTGTCTCTCTGGTCGCCAAAACCCTTTGCGCCAGTCGTTCTTCTGTCTATCGCTGGATAAACTGGTTGACTTTATATGGTCTGGAAGGACTCAAAAGCCTGCCTGTGGGCAGACCCGCTGTCTGGAATTTAATCCCGCTTTATCCTTTACTGTCTTTTTTATTGCAATATTCTCCCCAGCAATTGGGCTGCCTGCGTTCTCGCTGGAGTCTTGAGTTTTTTATAATTAAAATCAATGAATTATTAAACATAAAATTATCCATCAGTACCTTCTATCGTTACTTACATAAAATGGGTATCGTGTGGCGAAGGGCAGCCCCGACGCTTAAATTACCCGATCCCGAGTACCCTGAAAAAATGGCGAAAATTACCGAGGCATTGTCAAAGCGTTCAGAAAAACATCCCGTTTTTTATGAAGATGAAGTCGACATCGAGCTGAATCCAAAAATCGGGGCTGACGGGTATTTAAAAGGGCAACAGAAACGTATAGTGACACCAGGAAAAAACCAAAAACATTATTTTGCAGGTTGCCTGAATGTTCAAACGGGAAAAGTGACTTATGCTGACGGGTTAAATAAGAATTCTCAGTTATTTATCAATGTATTGGAAGAACTTGAACGCCAGTATTGTCATGCTGAAACCCTCACTTTGATTTTGGATAATTACAGTATCCATAAAAGCCGACGGGTCAGAGATTGGCTGGCTTGTCATCCTAAATTTAATCTGTTGTTTTTACCTGTTTATTCACCCTGGCTGAATAAAATTGAGCGTCTGTGGCAATCCTTACATGAAACGGTGACACGAAATCATAGCTGTCAGTATATGTGGCAGTTGCTTGAGAAAGTGAAAACGTTTTTAAATTCATGTCCCTACAGGAATAGCAGAGAATAAAAAGAGTGAGTGTATTATAATTATGAAAAGTTATTTATTTATTACTAAGTCATGCTCTCCCTGCTGACTGGGGTAGCACCCCACTTTGTTTAACCTGCCATAATCATTTAAAAATGAGAATACAGAAGTATTAGGAATACTATATCGAGGACAGATTTAATTCAATAAGTGCAATTTTTTAAAAGAAGATTTAATTGCATTTACTATGCGAATTTAAGGATATTAAAGTTATCTTTGCTATTTTTTGCTGTCGTTTAACTTTGTTATATCCAATTGAATTATTGAGAAGATTTCCAGTCCCGATACTTTTTTGTGAATCGCTTTTCGGTACTGGAAGAGCTGACATTGAGAACGATTGATTTTGCATTGGCAAGATCAAGGATAGTTTAAGAGCCGTGAAGGGGGAAATGTCACCTCTTGTCATGTCAGGTGTCAAGATTTAGGCCATTGTCTGGCGGTATGTAGTACACGGAGAATTCTTACTATTCTGCCTGCAACGTCATAAATTAATGTGTAATTTTTGTGGGCCACTAACTCACGAGTGCCGTTAACCCTGCCTGGACGACCAGAGTCGGGGTGATTAGTTAGATAACTGGCTTTCTCTGAAAAAAGTTCATCAAGAGCTAATGCTGCTAAAGGGTTATTTACCTCAATGTAGTTATATATTTCCTCACGGTCTTGAATGGCTTCTGGCGTCCAAAATAATTGCATTACTTGGCCTCAAAACGGCGGAGTGTAGCTTTGCGGCGGGCTAAAAATTTAGCCTCAACTTGGTCGGCTGGCACTAGATTACCGGCATCGGCAGAAGCTTGGCCTATTTCTATTTGCCTGCGGAGCCAAGCATCGTGGACGCTCGCTTCTTGTTGCTGACGCACGAAATCGCGCATGAAGTCACGTAGTAGTTGTGCGCCTTTGCGATCGAGTGATTTCGCTGCTGCGGTAAAGTCATTTTTCAGGGCATCATCAACCCTAAAGGTAAAAGTAGTTTCGCTCATAGCTAATGATTCCATCGTAATGTGTTACAAAGTAAGTACAGTGTAGTACTTAAATGGGTGGAATACTACCTTTCGCTTCTAGATCGACGAGGCTTTTCTGAATTTAGTCGACCATAAGCTGGCCGATACGGCAGTCGTACAGCGTAGCTAGTTTCTCTAGAGTAGATCGACGAGGCTTTTCTGATTTTTCCCACTGAGAGACAGCAGACTGACCGACACCTAATTTTTCTGCAACTTCTGATTGTGACAAGTCGCGATAAACACGCCAAGCAGCAATGATACTAATTTGTTGTTCAACCATGATCCCAACTACTTCATGTGGGATAGTTTCTTCATCATTTTCACCTACTTCATATGATACTGATACATAATCTTCATCTCGATCAGACAGGGCTAGTAGACGTTCATACTCCGCTATAGGCAAAATTACTGATTGCCGTACACCGTTTTCGTCAGTAATAAAGTTGATTCTAGGCATGGAATTTACTCCGGTTAAATTAAATTTAATCAATATAATACAATAGATTATGATTTTTCCTTGCTATTTTTTGCTAATAGGTGTTTGTTTGTCTGCGTTTTACTTCTTTGACTTCGATGATCACAGGTTCACCGTTAATTACGTCAAATAAGATGCGATAATCACCTACTCTTAATCGATACTGGTTTTTGCTGCCGCTCAGCTTTGTTATATCCAGTTGAACTATTGGGAAGCTTTCCAGTTCCGATACTTTTTTGTAAATCGCTTTTTGGTACCGGATGTCGATCTTGGCTAACTGTTTAGCAGCTCGACCAGACCAAACCACTTTGATCATTTTTTCCCTTATCGATTAAAAAACAGATCTATTTTAGATGAGACTAATATTAGATTAAAAGTCTGATATTGACAATGAAAATCTAATTTTTATGTCCATTTTTCTAATGTAAGAATAGTAAGTCTAATAATCAAGTAGTAAGCTAATAATGTTAACTACAGAGATATCTCTATAACTGACATTGAGAACGGTTGATTTTGTATTGGCAAGGAAAGACAGCCTAGGAGACGACTGTCAGGGAAGAGAGGGCTACTTAGTCATACAGTTTAGAGTTTTTCTCCATTAACGGCTGACCAATGATAAGGTTGTAATTCACGTATGGTTTTAAATAACAGCTCGTTTTTCTCATTAGTCACCGCCGCTTTTACGGAGCCTCCCCAATGAACCAGACGTTCCCGACATATTCCACAGGGTGACAAAATGATATATTCACAACCGGCATCTTCACGGCAGAGACATATAGAGTGCGTTACCGCTTCATTCAGTTTATGGGCCTCTAAATAGGCGCCAACTTCCATACAAAGAGATAATGCGTCATTTTTGGTATCAGGGGCAATGCTGGTTAAGATTTTGCCCGATTCTGTCCGTACCGCGGCAGCGCCACCCCATCCTTTGGGGTATCGTTTTTCAATTAAGTTAACTGCGGCATTATATAACTCTTGTTCTATATTCATTAATTTACTGCTCCTATCTCGTTAGCTTATTTTATTTTTCTGGGTTAATAAAATAGTACAATTTATATCATATAAAATACGGATGGTTTTTTCCAGGTAGACTTTGTTTTAAATAATATTTTTAAATAACCATCCCACTGATAATGACCGCCAGTCGATTAAATAATTCACTAAACATACGTTCGGTAAATGGCGCTAACATCGGGATTAAAAGTGTGAGTACCAATATTCCGGTAGTTAGTGTTAACGGAAAACCGACCACAAAGATGGAAAGCTGTGGTGTCATCCGGTTTAAAATCCCCAATGATAAATTCAGTGTTAATAATAGTGTTATCAATGGTAGAGCCAGCATCATGCCGTTGATAAATATCATGCTGGCGCTTTGTGCTAGCAGTAAAAATCCTTGAGCGCTGAGTTGCAGTGGTTGTACCGGAAGAATCTGGAAGGTGTCTGCCAGAACCGATAATAGCCATAGGTGACCATCAAAGGCCAGAAATAACAGTAAGGTCAAGAGGTTAAAGATTCGTGCCAAAATAGGCATATTGGGGCCGCCGGAGGGATCAAAAAAGGTAGCGAATGAGAGCCCCATTTGTAAACCAATCACTTCACCGGCATGACGCACGGCTGCAAAGGCAATTTGCATTGTCAGGCCAAGTGATGCCCCAATTAAGATTTGCTGGAGCATCACCCAGAATGCCGCAACAGAGAAAATAGGCACTTGCGCAGGTTGCAGGTTTGGCATCAAGAGCAGTGTTACCATCACGGCTAGTCCGATTTTGACTTTCTTAGGTGCCTGTTTTTCACTGAATAATGGCGCAGTACTGAACAGCGCAAGCACCCGAACCAGCGGCCAGAAAAATTCACTGACGAACTGGATCAGCATTTCACTGTTAAAAGAGATCATAACTAGCCAATTATCACCGGTATGCTGCTGTAGAGTTCACGCATGTAGTCCAGCAATAGGTTTAGCATCCAAGGACCGGCGATAACGGTAGTGACAAATACCGCCAGAATTTTGGGAATAAATGATAGTGTCATTTCGTTAACTTGTGTTGCAGCTTGCAATAAGCTCACAATTAAACCACATAATAAAGCTGCTAACAGCAACGGCGCAGCTAGCGCCAATGCGACTTTCATGGCTTCTGTTCCCAATGCCATTACTGATTCAGGAGTCATAATGTTTGCCTCTTTTCAGGTCAACCGTAAAAACTTTGTGCCAGAGAACCCAGTAGTAATTGCCAGCCGTCAACTAAGACAAATAGCATGAGTTTAAAGGGCAGTGAGATGGTTGCAGGGGGGACCATCATCATCCCCAACGCCATCAATACGCTGGCGACCACCAGGTCAATAATCAAAAATGGAATAAACAGGGTAAAACCAATCTGAAAAGCGGTTTTCAATTCGCTGGTAATAAATGCCGGCATTAATACTCGCATAGGAACAGAATCGGCAGTTTCAAATGGCGGCTGATCAGCAAGACGTGCAAACAGCGCTAAATCGTTTTCCCTTGTCTGACGCAACATAAATTGCCGTAACGGCTTGGCGCCATTTTCTAACGCGGTTTCCAGACTAATTTTATCTTCACTGAAAGGCAGATAAGCATCTTGATAAACTTTATCGAAAACCGGTGACATAATGAAAAACGTCATAAATAACGCCAATCCAAGTAAAACCTGATTAGGCGGTGCCGATGGGGTGCCTAAAGCATTACGCAATAAACCCAACACGATAATAATGCGGGTAAAACTGGTCATCATGAGTAGGGCTGCGGGAATAAACGTCAGCGCGGTAATGAAAACTAATGTTTGAACCGGTAGTGACCAACTCTGCCCACCGTTTGCTAGCGGTTGACTGATGATGCCCGGTAACTGTGCCGCGGCATCTATCGGTAAAATAAGCGCAGCGAGTATCATCCCCAGGCGGCATGACAATGCAAACTTATCCCTTATAAAGAGAGAACTACTTTTTTTCATCATCTTTGCCTTGTCGCATCAGCGTATTTTTTAAAATCTGACCAAATAGTGCCGGTTTTATAGTTTGTTCTTCGGTGGTATCACGGTGGGATTCAGGTATTGGCATCTGGTGTAATAAATTAATTTGCTGAGCAGTGACACCTAATACCAGCCAGTTATCTTCAATTTCGACAATGACGACACGTTCACGTTGTCCCAGAGAGCAACTGGCTTTGATACTCAATTGTTGCTGAGTTTTCCCTTTGTTGGAAAACAGCCCTATACGGCGTATTAGCCAAGTGAGGGTGAAAATCAATAGCAATACCCCCGCCAGCGCACTACTGACCTGCATCAACGTCTGACCTGCGGGAAGTGGCGCGGATGTGGCGACTTGAGTAACCGCTTGGGTTTGCGCGGCAGAACCTGCCGCGCCATTATGCAAAGAGGGCTGGAAAGCCATATTAACGACTCAGGCGACGCATACGTTCAGAAGGGGTGATGATATCAGTGATACGGATACCGTATTTATCGGATACAACCACAACTTCACCCTGAGCAATCAGATATCCATTGATTAAAATATCCAACGGCTCCCCGGCAAGGCCATCAAGAGAAACTACTGAACCTTGAGATAATCTCAGCAGTTGTTTGATGGTCATTTTTGTTCGGCCCAATTCTACGGATAATTTAACCGGAATATCCAGAATCAGGTCGATATCCGATAAGTGAGCCAGTGTATCCTGAGGCTCCAGAGATTCAAAAATTGCCGCGCTACTGTCAGAGGTTTGTTGTTGCGCGGCCTGTTGTTCCAGAGCTTCTGCCCACATATCTTCGGCAGATCCGGTTGAAGCGGTATCTGTGGGTTGCTTAGCATCACTCATTGGGCTGTTCCTCATCCAGAGCATTTAAAACAGGGTTAATAAGATGTTCGACACGCAGGGCATATTGCCCGTTTAATGTTCCGTACTGACTGGTGAGCACGGGCACACCATCAACGTGAACGATCAGGCGTTCGGGTTTATCAATAGGTAAGATATCGCCCGGCTGAAGTTGCAGGATTTTTGACAGCCTCAGCGGGATATCAACAAAGTTAGCGACCAATTCCAGCTCTGAATGCTGAACCTGTTTTACCAGGCTTTCTCGCCACAGGCTGTCTTCTTGCCGGGCATTTTCCAATGGTGGATTGGTCAGACGTTCCCGTAGTGGTTCGATCATGGCAAACGGAATACAGATATTAAATTCACCACTCAACGCACCAATTTCCACTTGAAATGGCGTTGTCACCACAATATCGTTCGGTGATGTTGTAATGTTGGTGAATTTCACCTGCATTTCAGAGCGAATATATTCCACTTCAATTTTGAAAATGGCGCTCCAGGCATCACGATAGGAATCCAATGCCATGCGTAACATCCGGTTAATCACTCGCTGTTCAGTATGGGTGAATTCACGACCTTCTACTTTGGTCGGGAAACGTCCGTCACCACCAAACAGGTTATCTACCGCGATGTAAACCAGGCTTGGTGCAAATGCAAACAGCGCTGTTCCTCTTAGCGGTTTCAGATGAACCAGATTAAGGTTGGTCGGTACTGCCAGGTTACGGGCGAATTCATGATAAGGCTGAATTTTTATTGCGCCGACGGTAATGTCAGGACTACGGCGGAGCATGTTAAACAACCCCATCCTAAAATGACGAGCAAAGCGTTCATTAATAATTTCCAGTGCTTGCAGACGTTCCCGAATAACACGACGTTGGGTATTGGGATCATAAGGGCGAACCTCATTTTCCCCGGACGCGGTATTTTCTACGTCGTCACTGGCACTGTCGCCATTGAGCAGAGCATCAATCTCTGCCTGTGAAAGAATATTGTCACTCATGGTGATTATCGCAGAATAAACGTGGTAAACAGCACATCGGTGATGACCTGATCCGGTTCACCGGGTACCAAGGTTGGGCGAAGTGTTTGCTTGATGTCGTCCATCAGACGCAATTTACCGCTGTCATGAGCCAGATCGGCTGATTTTTGGCGTGATAATAGCAACAACATACGACTACGAACTTCCGGCAGATACTCGTGGAAACGCTGGCGAGTTTTTTCATCAGCTAAACGTAAAGTCACACCAATGTAGAGCACTCGGTCAAAGTGATCTTCATTGTCGATCAGGTTGACGGTGAAAGGCTCCAGAGTCATAAAGACAGGGACTGCTATGGCTTTGGATGCCGCGGAGTCACTCTCTTTTGCCTGTTTAAGTGCCCACCAACTGTATCCCCCGATGGCGGCACCGATAACGGCAATCAGTACTAACAGTATCATCCCAAATGGATTTTTGCGTTTATGCTCGTAGCTATAGTCAGACATGGACAGACAAATTCCTGTTTTTGTTGCGGATAAGTGTCCACGCATTCCATAGTGGGCTGACTTATCCATCAATATCGATAATCATTATCCCGCGTATTTCCGCAGGCAATAGCTGGAACAAACGGGGAAAAAACGACTAACTCGTTCGTTTGTTGTGAAGCTACTTGCCACTATCAGGCGAAAATATCCACACCTCCTCGGGCGGACGCGAGTTGATGAGGTGTTAAATGTACTGTGGATTCAGTGGCTGAGTGATTTTCCGAGGTGGCATCAGCATTGCGACTTGCGGTTCCGCCTGAATGTTGTGAATCAGAGCGTTGTTCTTGTTGCCACGGGCTAGCGTTATCACTGCTGACACTGCTTTGGGTCAGTTGAATACCACTTTCTGCCAGTGCATGGCGAAGTCCAGGTAATGCCGCTTCCAGTGCTGCCCGGACATGGCTGTGAGCCGATGCCAGATGTAATTGTGCTTGATTATCTTCAACGGACATGCGGATTTGCAAGGCACCTAGTTCTTGTGGATGCAGGCGCAGCTCTGCCTGTTGCAGGCCGTTGCGGTTGAATAAAATAATTTGTTGGTTTAATTGTTGTTGCCACTCTTCACTACCTAACTGGGCATTCAGTAAGAGGGTAGAGGTACTGGATAACTGAAACTGGGCGGTCTGATTGTGTCCTGCGGAGAGCAGGGGAGAGGTTGCCACAGAGGAGATTTGCCCGATTTGCTGATTTTCAGTGGCGGTCGGTGCGTGCTGGATCTCAGCTTGAGCGGTAGTTTGAGTTAATGCTGATTCGCGTGGATGGGGCTGAGTTGTCGTTTCATGCTGGATAGTTGCGACAGCAATCTTGGGTTTTACTGAAGAATGTTGCACCAGTCTGTTTTCAGGTTTGGTTTTAAAAAAGGTTTCTGCTTTTTCTTCTTCTTGTTTTGGTTGTTCTGCAATCTCTGTCAGAGGATTCTCTTCAGCCGATAATCCTGTAATGGCTAATTCTTTCGCGCTAATTTGACGGTTTTTATCATTATGCTTGATGAGTCCGTCAGGTTGGAGGCTACTTTTCTGGTTTTCTGATTTGATGGCTAACCCGGATAATTGTATGGGTAAACTTGCCGCCAGCTCTTCTGCTGACATGAGTTTCTCATCAACAGCAACCGGTTGTTTGTTTGCATCTGCTTTTACATCAAGGGGAATCAGCGAGGAGGTAATAGGCTCCGTTGGTATTTCATTGGAGGTAGATAATTCATTTGCGATAGACAATTCGTTTGGGACAGATAATTCGTTTGGGACAGATAATAATGGCGACAAATCGTGGTCTGTATCATCAATAATCTCTTCTCCTTCTTTGGGTGATACTTTTCCTGGTTTGACCCCGCCTTTCTGCGCCAGTTCGGTTTCCAGATTGAGAAATTGAGCAAAAGCCGAAGGTTGATCGGCATCAGTGAGTGAATTACTGCGCGTTGGTTGATTTTCTGTCGGTTTCAGGTCGGCAGGCAAAAGAGTGAGATTCATTATTTATTTCTCCGTTGTGCGCTACGTTGGGCATATTCATCCATCTGTTTCTGTTCCGTTCTGTTCTGATGTAATCTTCGGTTGTTATCTGCCCGTTGTTGCAAAGTATCGAAGGCATTAAGGCGCTGTTGTTTTTCCCGCCACTGTGATAAAGCCGTATCAAGCCGCTGTTGCCATTGATTAAGCTGCAATTTGTGCTGTTCAATCGCTTTTTCCAGCGTTTTCATGAATTGCTGATAATTTTGCCAAGTGGTACATGGCATACCATTACTCAATGTGTCATTTAGGCGTTCCCGGTATTCATCCTGATAGCCCATCAACGTTACGAGTTGTTGCTCCATTTGCTGATAGTTCTGACGAACTTGTGCTAAGTGAGTGGCGGCTTTTTCCATTGCATTTTGTGCAAGGTCACGCAAGGTTATGAGAGGTGATTGTTGCTGCATCTTATTCCTCGCTTTAATGGCAACACCCAGAAAATCGTTACGTTATGTAGGTAACAACTGTTGTAATTGAATGCAGGCAGCTTCATATTCACTACGCTCTTCAATATCTTGCTGTAGAAATTGTGCCATGTAGGGATAAAGCTCAATGGCTTTGTCCAATAGCGGATCACTGCCAGCCGCATAAGCACCGACGTTAATCAGATCACGGTTACGCTGATAGCTTGCGAGTAGTTGTTTGAACTGCTGTACCCGCCGGTAGTGCTGCTTATCAATGAGTGCGGTCATCGCGCGGCTGATAGAGGCTTCAATATCAATTGCCGGGTAATGCCCTGATTCTGCCAGCGAACGGGAGAGGACGATGTGACCATCGAGAATTGCTCGGGCAGCATCGGCTATCGGGTCTTGCTGATCATCACCTTCGGTGAGTACGGTGTAGAACGCGGTAATCGATCCACCGCCATTCACCCCATTGCCTGCACGTTCCACGAGTGTCGGAAGTTTGGCGAAAACCGAAGGCGGGTAGCCTTTGGTTGCAGGAGGCTCGCCAATGGCTAGGGCAATTTCACGTTGAGCCATACTGTAGCGGGTCAATGAATCCATAATTAGCAATACATGTTTACCCCGGTCACGAAAATCTTCAGCGATACGGGTAGCGTAGGAGGCACCTTGCATGCGCAACAGAGGTGAGATATCGGCGGGTGCGGCGACAACCACTGAGCGGGCTAAGCCAGCGGTGCCGAGGATGTTTTCAATGAAATCTTTAACTTCGCGGCCACGTTCACCGATCAAGCCAACGACAATCACATCAGCTTGTGTGTAACGTGCCATCATGCCAAGCAGAACACTCTTACCGACCCCGGAACCGGCAAACAATCCCATACGCTGCCCACGGCCTACGGTCAGTAGGGCATTAATCGCTCGTACACCGACATCCAGTACATCACTGATTGGTGTACGTTGCAGAGGATTGATTGGCGGTGTGGTGAGTGGGGCACGATAGCCGGTATCTGGCGAAGGAAAACCATCCAGTGGACGACCGGCGCCATCCAAAACTCGCCCTAACAGTTCCGGGCCAAGCGGTAACTGGCGTCCACTGCCACAATCTTCACTGTATGGGCGGGCGTATACACGGGCGCCGGGTACAATGCCTTCCAGATCTTCAAGTGGCATGAGGAGAAGTTTTTCGCCATTAAAACCGACAACTTCACTTTCAACTTCTTCAATATTGCTGCCATTTTGCCGCTCAATCAGGCAGGTTGCTCCGAGAGGTAGATGTAAACCCGTTGCTTCCATCACCAGCCCGGTCGCTCTGGTCAGACGTCCATAACGACGCACTGGTGAAGTTTTCTCCAGTTTCTGCTCAAAAGCATCCAGTGTCGCCAGCCAGCGCCCGAGTCTTGCTGTCATTACAATTCCCCCGGTGCGGCCAGCCGGCATAACTCATGCCAGCGAGTGGCCAAACTAGCATCTAAATCGCCTTCATCGGCACTGATTTTGCAACCACCAGGATGCAGTTTGTTATCTGCCAGTAAGCGCCAGCCGTGTAATGAGAGCGTATTGCCTAATTGTTGTTCAACCATTGGCATATCTCGTGGATGAACCCGCAATTGGGGTTTTCCACTCAACATTGGCTCCTGTTGAATAAATTCACGGATCTGATTGAGCAGGGCAGTGCCATCACAAATCGCCGGTTGACCTAAGATCTGTTTCGCCGCGGTCAGTGCTAGCTGCATCAAGCGGGAGGCAATGATCGTGTCAAGCCCTTCCAGTGAGTGTTGGAAATCCGCCAGCAGATTTTGCCACTGTTCGGTGATAGGTTGCTGTTGCTGAATAGCATCTTTTCGCCCCTGTTCCAAACCGGCCTCTAAGCCGGTCTGGTAGCCTTTTTCATAACCTTGCGCTTGACCTTCGGTAAATCCCTGTTCATGGCCTGCTTGTCGAGCCTGTTCTTTCAGGTTATCCAGCATTACCGCCTGTTCAAGGATTTCATTGTGCTCAGAGTCTTCCTGTGAGTCATCAACGGGCTCTGGTTTGGCCCGTAGTTTTTCCCACTGTGTGAGTTCGTTTGGTTTCCAGGGTTGCCAGTCAGCATTGTTTAATTTATCAGACATAGCTATCGTCGCCACCATTTAGGATAATCTCACTGTTTTCTGCCAGACGACGAACAATAAGCAGAATCGCTTTCTGTTCGCTTTCCACTTGCGACATCCGCACCGGACCACGGTTTGCCAGGTCATCGCGCATAATCTCTGCGGCACGTTGAGACATATTGTTGAGGAAATGATCGCGCAGTTGCTGGTTGCAGCCTTTCAATGCAATGAGCAGGGAGTCAGTCGTGATTTCCTGCAACAGGCGTTGGATACTGCGGTCATCCACATCGATAAGGTTTTCGAACAGGAACATTTCATCGATGATTTTTTGTGCCAGTTCATTATCGTAGGCACGCATGGCTTCGATAACATTCTCTTCTTGCTGACTTTTCATCAGGTTGATAATTTCAGCCGCAGTACGAACGCCACCCATTTTGCTACGCTTGAGATTCTGACCGTCTAACAGGTTATTGAGCACTTCTGTCAGTTCAGCCAGTGCCGCTGGCTGTACGCCACCAAAAGTTGCGATACGTAGCATGATGTCGTTGCGTAATTTGTCATCAAACAGCGCAAGGATATCGGCTGCTTGTCCACGATTTAAGTGAACCAGAATGGTGGCGATAATCTGTGGATGCTCTTCACGGATCATATCGGCTGCCATTTGTGGTTCCATAAAGTTGAGGGTCTCAATACCAGTGGTGGTTTCACGGGATTCAAGAATATCCTCAAGCAGACTGGAAGCGCGTTCTTCACCTAGCGCTTTAATTAACACCGAGCGTAAATAGTCACTGGCGTTGATACTCAGTGCTGCATACTGGCCGGCATCTTCTTCAAATTCTGCCAATACATCCACCAGTTGCTGGTTAGAAATTTGGCGCATGCCTGCCATTGTGATACTGAGTTGCTGGACTTCCCTGGAGTTTAGGTGTTTAAACACCTCAGCCGCCTGATCTTCTCCCAGGGTCATTAACATGACGGCGCTTTTTTCTGTTCCGTTCAGGCTCATTGTTCGTTACTCATCCATTGACGGATCACCAGTGCCACTACGCGAGGATCTTTTTCTGCCAGCTCGCGAATGCGTTGGCTTTGAATTTCAGCACTGACTCGTTGACGTGTCAGTTTCTGGCGCGTTTTTTCATCCATTTCTGCACTAGATTCAGTCATTTGTTTTTTCTGAACTTTCTGTGCTTCAAGGGCGGCTTTTTCCGCAGCGCGTTTTTTGGCAAGTTGAGGCACAACCATTTTGCGCCACAGCAGCCATGCCACCAGAATCAATAGCAGGTAGCGGCCAAAATCGAAGGCTTTTTCCAACAGAACCGGATTCTGCCAGACAGGGATAACCTCGATATTTTCTTTGCTTTCAGTAAATGGCGTGTTAACCACATTTAAGCTGTCGCCACGCTCTTTAGAAAAGCCCATTGCTTCTCTGGTCAGCGCTTCTATTTTTGCCAATTGCTCAGGGGGTAGTGCCTGAGTTTCCGGGCCATTTTTGCCTTCCACCGTGGCATAATTGACGACAACAGCGACAGATAAGCGTTCAATACCGCCGGCTTGTTGTTGCACATGGCGAATAGTTCGGTCCACTTCATAGTTTGTGGTTTCGTCACGGCGGTTATTGCGATTACTGTTGACCGTGCGCTCGTTACTACTACCGGCGGATGAGGTTTTCTTATCGCCCTTGTCGTTTTTGTTGTTCTCTTTGGTATTTGGCTTATCAATCGGCGCACTCGGTGGAGGGCTCGGTTGATTGGAAAGCGCACCGGGAATACCGCCAACCTGAGGGCCGCCACTCTGTTCGCTCTCGCTTAACTGTTTTGAGCGAACCGCCGCCTGATTTGGTGGCTGATTAGGTTTATATTCTTCCGCTGTCTCTTCACGACGGGAAAAATCCACCTGTGCCGTCACTTGTGCGTGAACGTTACCACGACCGACAACCGGAGCCAAAATCGCTTCAATACGATGTTGGAAGCGGTTCTCTACTTCCTGAATGTATTTCAGTTGACTGGTGTTTAGGTCACGACCGGTAGCGTCGGCTTGGGTCAACAGACGTCCAGCTTGATCAACGATGGTGACATTGCTCGGCGGTAAGCCAGCGACACTACTGGAAACCATATGGACGATGGCATTTATCTGGCCTTCATCCAAAGTGCGGCCTTGTAATAGCCCAACGGTAACGGAGGCTGAAGGCGATTTCTGTTCACGGACAAACAGCGAGGGTTTGGGGAGTGCAAGGTGAACACGGGCATTTTGCACCGGCCCCAACGATTCAATGGTGCGTGACAGTTCACCTTCCAATGCCCTTTGGTAGTTAACTTGCTCACTAAATTGGCTGATCCCAAACTTTTCTTTATCGAGTAGTTCGAATCCCGCAGCCCCACCCTTAGGCAGCCCTTGTTGTGCCAATCTTAGCCGTGTCTCATGCACCTGTTCGGCAGGGATCATGATAGCAGCGCCATTTTCGGCAAAACGGTAAGGGATATTTAATTGGGTTAATTGGGTGACAATATCGCCACCATCTTTATCGCTCAGATTACTGTAAAGCACCCGATAATCGGGGCTGCGTAACCACAGGAAAAGGGCAATGACAATCGCAACGGCTGCGCTGCCGGCAACTAATAATGGCACTTTAGGATCAGCTTTTATCTGGTTAATGATAGCACTGAAACCTTTAGTTTGATTTTCAACGTCGGTTGTTGCGGCACTCATAGACGATCCTTGCCTTGCTGTTCAACATGAATACTAAAAGCGTGGCGTAACAAAACAGACTCCCCATACGCAAGCGAAAAAATTCTTCCTATTTTCAGTTTTGTCATTATTCGCTGTTCACTCATCTTTTAATGGCACAATAAGCCCTGACTTTTTACTTTAATTACCCGCTTTAGATCGAGAGGGCTATGTTAGGGTGGCAGTCTAAAAATATGCCGTATATACCTTGGGTTAATATGGCATTGAATTGCGTAGGGTATAGGGTGGTTTAACACGAGGTTTTTATGTCAATTCAGGCAATTGAAGGCGTGCTGCAACAGATGCAGGCTCAGGCATTACAGGCAGCCAATATCGCAAAACCCATGCCATTGCAGGGTGGATTTGCCAGTCAACTAACGGCGGCTGTGGGTAAAATTAATCAAACACGTTTGAATGCCACAAAACAAACTCAGGATTTTACACTCGGTGTACCCGGTGTTGAATTGAATGATGTGATGGTGGAGATGCAGAAATCCAGTATCGCTTTGCAAATGGGCGTCCAGGTAAGAAATAAGTTGGTGGCTTCTTATCAGGAGATTATGAATATGCAGGTGTAGGTATTAATTTATATCCGTCATCTTTCAAGTTGCCTCTTTGTTGGCTGCACTCACTCACCCCGGTCACATCGTTATCTATGCTCCCGGGGATTCGCTCCCTTGCCGTCGCGATGCATCTTGAAATCCATTGGGTATATTGATATCTATCGTTATCAACCTTTTGTATTTTCTGTTTGGGGATAGCCACCCGGATTTGCAGGTGGCCTTTGATGTTATGGATGTGCAATTATCGGTTTTATTTCGGGTCTTTTGTGTTGGGAGGCAATCCATAGCTCATATTGAGATTGCATTTCTGTCCACATTTCAGCGCTGGTTCCCAATGCAGCCTCTAGACGTAATGCCATATCCGCGGATATGCCGGCATTGCCGTTTAATATACGGGATAATGCGGCGCGAGTGATGCCCAATGATTTTGCTGCGTCAGTTACAGATATATCCCCAAGATACTCGCGTAAAACAAATCCAGGATGTGCCGGGTTATACATTCTGCCCATTTTGTTATTCCTCAGTGGTAATCTTGATAATTGACGAGAATGACATCTTCACCTTCAAATCTAAATGTTAATCGCCAATTGCCATTGACCGATATAGCCCAGTAACCTTTTAAATCAGCCCCTTTTAGCGGATGAAGTTTCCAACCTGGAGCGTTCATATCATCTGGTTTTTTAGCCGTGTTTAATGCGGTTAACTGAATTTGTAACTTTACAGCATGTTTTGGTTGAATGCCTGCTGTAGTGCCAGTTTTGAAAAATTCTTCCAGACCTTTATGTTTGAAATTTTTAATCATTTTCGACATTGTAGCATTGTGTTGTGTATAGCGATACTATACGGATATGGGTGTCAGAGGTCAAGTTACAGTATTTCGGGGTTTTTCATACTAGTTTGCCTTACTTATCATTGCTCATTGTTGGCAGAGGCGATTTAATCACCAAGGTTTTTTTATCTATTTCTTATAATCTGAATTGAAATCAATACATCCTAAACCAAGCTCACAAAACGGGTAAATAATGGTGATGAAAGTACATCACCTTTATTTCTCAATTACTTTTGTTCCGTAGAGTTCATAAGAGTATGATAGGGTTCAACAGGGAATTGGCCGTAGCTATCATTTAATAATTGCTGTTGGCTTGCTTGTTTGATGAGTTTACTTAATTCATCAAGTCTTTTCTGTAGTAGTTTTTTAATCTCATTTTCATTATCTAAAATTGTCTGCAAAATGTTGGTCATTTTTTGCTGTAACGAAAGAGAAGTCGTCGATGATATTGAAGAGTGGCTGATCACTTCTACTGCTTTGAGGTAGGTGATTTCCATATCAACAAGTTCATCCCATTTTTCATTTTTAGCTAAATTAAGCATTTGCTCACTTAAACTTAGGATCTGTTGGTAAGCTGACAAAAGATCCATTTTATTATCCATTAAACAATATCCTGACTGGCGTTGTAATGAGGGCCAATTTGCCGCCAAGCGTCTGAAATCTCGGTGAGTAACTTTATTACTTCGGTAATGGCTGGCTCATCATTGCGTAAATTAGCGTAGAGTAAACGTTGGGTCATATAGTCGTAAAGGGAAGCGAGATTGCGCGCCAGCTCTCCACCTTTTTCATTATCTAATCCCTGTTTGAGGCCATTATCGATGATATTGATCGCTTTGGAAATAGCTGCGCCTTTTTCCGCGATATTACCTTGTTCCATCAGAATAATTGCTCGACGTAGGGCGCTAAGCGCCCCGTTGAACAAAATCTGAATCAACTGATAGGGGGAGGCGTTCATAATTTCGCTTTCCACATCTATCTGGGCATATAATTGACTTGCCGAACGTTGATACATAATTTCCTTTAATTATCTCATTTGCTGTAATTGTGATAGGAAGCTACCGGTTTTTCCCAAGGAAGAGACCATTTTATCCAGTTGTGAAAATTGGCGTTTATAACGTTCAATTGTTTCGTTAATATTCTGTTTCGTCCTGTCTACTTGTTGATCAAGGTTTTTTAGACGCTTGTTAATGCCATTAGTCGCGGTAACTAAAGTACCTTCATGACTATCCAGAGCATCTTTTAGTAGCTTATGTGTCTGGGTGGCAAAACCCGTTTCTTTACCGTCACCCATAAAGAATGCTTTTACATTAGTCGGTTTTTCTTTTAGATTTTTTTCCAGTTTTTCGTTATCAATTTCCAGCTTGCCGTCAAACTTTTGTTTAATGCCCAGTTTATTCAGGGTTGGAATATCATTAACTGCCTGAGAGCTGAAAATCTGACTTCTTAGCTGGTTCTGTATTCCGCGTAATGTGCTGTCACCTAATAAAGCACCATTATCTTTCGACGGTTCTTCACCCTGTTTTACTTGCTTAAATTTGGTCAGTGAATCAAATGTCGTTTGTAATTCATTATAAGCATCAACCCAGTTTTTAATCGCCTCTTTCATCGGCTCAATATCACGGGATATGACCAGCATTTCTGGCTTATATTCCCCTGGTTTATCTTTATCCTCGGTCGTTTTTTTCAGATCTAGTTTAACGCCTTCGGGTGCATCGGTAATATGGTTTGTCTGACGTTCAATTGGGATTTTATTAACGGTTAACAGTGCATTCTTAGCTTCGACGGTTTGAGTGAGTTTACTCGTTGTGCCCGGATAGTCTAGAAACTCGCTAAGTTTGTTATCACCTTCAACAGTGATGGTCATCACGGATTCAGTGCCCGCTTTTTTAGCCGTTAGCACTAAATAATTTTCGCCATTTTTTGCCTTAATAATACTGGCGTTGACATTACCTTCCTGTTTATTAATCGCATCACGAATCTCAATGATGGATGTTTGTCCATCTGTCAGCTCGATTTTCATCGGCTTTTTTTCACCAGGCTGAGTAATAGTGATTGTCCGGGTTTTACCTTCGCCCAAAGATTCACCCACATACTCTTTGATATTATTGACTTTTTCTGTTTTTAATGATTGTGCCTGTGCCAATTGCTTAACTTCAATACTGTAGTTACCTGGGCTGGCTTTGGAATCAGTACTGGCAACGAATGCATCATGTTTTTCGCTGGCAGTGGTTGTGTTAAGTTTATCGAATTTTTTCAGTGATTCAGACGCGGTTTCCAGTTTTTCTAAACTGCCTTTTAATGTACCAAAAGCGGTTAGTTTACCTTTATAACTGGTTTGTTGCTGTGTCAGCGGTACTAAACGTTTTTGTTCTGCTGCCTGAAGTTTATCCAATATAGAGCCCAGATCCATCCCCGACCCGGCGCCTAATGAAGAAATGCTAGCCATTTATTGACTCCTTTATTAGTAAAGCTTTATTGAACCGGTTATCGGTAAGTTTTTAGAAAAGTTTACTAATAAAAATAATTTTTCTATGGTAAGAATAGTCGTGAAGAACCGACGTTGTTTGGCTTATCAGGGCAGCGTGATAAAAAAGAAAAAGTTTTTTCAAGAAAAATTAAAGGTTCTTTGAGGAGCGCCGATAAAACTGTTGGCGGTGATGAACACCGTGGGTAAAACCCAAACTTATATATCGACTTGATTTTAAAAAGGAACTCTAACTATGGCACAAGTCATCAACACCAACAGCCTGTCCCTGCTGACTCAGAATAACTTGAATAGATCCCAGGGTACTTTGGGTAGCGCTATTGAGCGTCTATCTTCTGGTCTGCGTATCAACAGCGCGAAGGATGACGCGGCTGGTCAAGCGATCGCTAACCGTTTCACTGCAAATGTTAGAGGTTTGACTCAGGCAGCACGTAACGCTAATGACGGTATCTCTATTGCACAGACTACCGAAGGTGCACTGAACGAAATTAACACCAACTTACAACGTATTCGTGAACTGACTGTTCAGTCACAAAACGGCAGCAACTCTGAAAGTGATATCAAATCTATCCAGGAAGAAGTGACTCAGCGTTTAAAGGAAATTGATCGTATTTCTGAACAAACTCAGTTCAATGGTGTTCGTGTTTTGCGTGAAGATAGCAAAATGACCATTCAAGTTGGTGCTAATGATAACGAAGTTATCGACATCGATCTGAAAAAAATCGACAAAGAAGCTCTGAATCTGGGTAAATTTACTATTTCTGCGGAAGTTCCACACGGAGAAGTAGTTAAACAGGTTGACGATGGTGCAGGTGGGAAGAAAGATATCGATCATACTGCCGACGCTAAAGTTAAGGACCTGAAAAATGTAGAAGTCTATAAAGCCGTTAAGAATGATGGTTCAGTTGATCCTGGTAAATATGTTGTCAAAGGTACTGACGATACAGATGGCAAAGTAAAATATTTCGAAGCCACTATTACTAAAGAGGGTAAATTAACAGCAGGTGCAGACATCACTGCCAAAGCATCAGAAAAGCCTCTAGAAACTTTGGACAGCGCTCTGGCACAAGTTGACAGCCTGCGCAGTTCTTTGGGTGCTATCCAGAACCGTCTGGAATCTACCGTTAACAACCTGAACAACACCGTTAACAACCTGAGCTCTGCTCGTAGCCGTATCGAAGATGCTGACTACGCGACTGAAGTATCTAACATGAGCCGTGGTCAAATTCTGCAACAAGCGGGTACTGCGGTTCTGGCTCAGGCTAACCAAGTTCCTCAGACTGTATTGTCTCTGCTGCGTTAATTGCTCAGCTAGGGCAATATGTGAACCTGATTCACATAAAAATCCAAACAAATCAAGGATCGGCTCGCCGGTCCTTCTTTTTTAGGAGTTTATCAGGAACAGCCTAAAATTTGTGATACTATTAGGCAGACAATAAATTTCGCATAGGTGAAAAAGAAGTGTTTTTACTACATTGTTCAAACGATTGCCCTTGTTAGGGGATTGGATAATGATGGTTAGTCTCTTTTTCCAAAGGTGTCTGTTGTTGTGAGCGATTTGTATACCGCCGAAGGCGTGATGGACAAAAACAGCCTCTGGAAGCGCTACGTACCATTAGTTCGCCATGAAGCGTTAAGGCTACAAGTTAGGTTACCCGCGTGTGTGGAGCTGGATGATCTACTTCAGGCCGGGGGAATCGGCTTACTAAATGCGGTGGAACGTTTTGATTCCTTACAAGGAACCGCGTTTACCACTTATGCGGTACAACGCATCAGAGGTGCAATGTTGGATGAGTTAAGGAGCCGCGATTGGGCTCCGCGTAGCGTGCGTCGTAATGCGCGCGAAGTGACGCACATCATCCGTAAACTTGAGCAAGACTTAGGCCGTCCAGCCAGTGAGCAGGAAGTTGCTAAAGAATTAAAGATTGATCTGATAGAATATCGGCAGATACTGTTAGATACGAATAACAGTCAGTTGTTTTCGTATGACGAATGGCATGAAATTCATGGTGAAAGCTGTGAGCCTGCCATTGGAGAAGGGCATGAAACTAATCCCTTACAACAATTGCTGGAGAGTGACGTTCGTCAACGGGTAATTGAGGCTATCGATTCGTTACCTGAGCGAGAAAAAATGGTTCTGACGCTGTATTATCAGGAAGAACTTAATCTGAAAGAGATTGGCGCAGTACTTGAAGTCGGGGAGTCCCGTATAAGTCAGCTACACAGCCAGGCGATTAAACGCTTGCGGGCACGCTTAAATCCGGAAAAGTAACTTTTTTGCTTATTTGTTTTTTGTTTAAGACTACACACAGGGCTTATCTCTTATGTCTGTTACAACACAAAAGAAACGGCCGCTCAGCCGTTACATTAAAGACTACAAACATAGTCAAACTCATTGCTTGCATTGTCACAAAGCTCTTGACCGTATCTCTTTGGTTTTTAATGGCCAAGTGATCAACAAAGAGTCCATCTCCGAGATGACGGAGTTGATTGATGACAAGACTTGGGATGAGCTGCAAGATAAATTTGTCGCGTTATGTCGTTTTTGCAGTGAGATTTATTGCAATAGCGAGACAGATTATTTTGACATCATGTCTTTCAAACAGTACCTGTTTGAACAGACTGAAATGAGTCATAGTACTGTTCGTGAGTATGTGGTTCGTTTACGACGTTTGGATGAATTGCTCACTTCAAGCAATTACCCTGTAAAAGAGTTCACAACAGAGAAAATTCAGGAAAAACTGAGTGAAAAGCTGTCACAGTCGGCATTCAGTAACTACAACATTGCTTTGCGCAAGTATGAACAGTATTTGAGCTGGCAACAGGGCGGTCACTAAGCTGGAAATATAAACAGCAAAGAGATGATTAATTTTGGGGGAACACATGTTTGATGTGTTCCCCTTAGCTATAACAGAAATTAACCGATAGTCATCAGACTGGCATTACCCCCCGCCGCCGCGGTATTAATGCTCAGTGAGCGTTCATGTAGCAGACGTTCTAACAGCAAATTAGTTTCTCCACGGGCAAAACCTTGTACGGAAATGATAACGCCTTTACGTTGCGCGACGTGTTCGCAAACTTGACGCAGTTGATCAGAGTCGCCGTGATAAATAACCGCTTCGAATGCCGTATCTTCACTCTGCCAGTCCTGAACCAAGTTGATTGATTTACGGACGTTATCTGGTAATTGACGAAACAGTTGCTGATGTAATTCATCATTTTGCCATAGCAACTGACAGCCTACAGACAGTGTTGCTGCCAGTTGAATGAATGTATCTTGTTGATTATCCGCCAGACACAGCACCTGACCACGAGGCAACAGGGTATAAGTATTGCGTTCACCCGTCGGCCCAGGCAACAGGCGAGTGGTGCCACCTTGTGCCAGCAATTTATATTGTTGAACTAACTGATTTAGCTCTTCGTTGTGCTGATTGGCTGCCCATTCTGTTAATGCATCAAAGGGTGCCATCAGTACTGAACGGACATTGGCATCCAGTGGATATTCAGCATCCTGACGTTCCAACGTTTGGTTGATCGCATTTTGAGGACGGCAAGAGAGCAGACGGTATAGGTAGAGTGGGCCGCCTGCTTTCGGTCCGGTACCAGACAAGCCTTCACCACCGAATGGCTGTACGCCAACAACAGCGCCTACCATGTTGCGGTTAACATACAGATTACCGACTTTCGCCTTAGCGGTAACTTGTGCAATCGTTTCGTCAATACGAGTATGGACACCCAGAGTCAGGCCATAGTTGGAGCTATTAATTTGATCCAGCAATTTATCCAGCTCGTTACGTTTAAAACGAACAACATGCAGAACCGGGCCGAAAATCTCCTGTTTCAATTCATCAAAGCTTTCCAGTTCAATCAGTGTCGGTTTAACGAAAGTGCCTTGATCCCACTCTTGATTGTCAACCACATTATCTTGTGCTGCCTGATAAATCGTGAGCCCTTTGGTACGCATTGCTTGAATATGACGATCAATGCTGGCTTTGGCTTCCGCATCAATGACCGGGCCGATATCGGTAGACAGGCGCTCAGGATTACCCATCCGGCATTCAGACATGGCGCCTTTCAGCATAGTAATGGTGCGTTCTGCTACATCATCTTGAATACAAAGGATACGCAAGGCAGAGCAACGTTGACCTGCACTGTCAAAAGCAGAGGCGATCACATCAGTAACAACTTGTTCGGTCAGTGCGGAAGAGTCGATAATCATGGCGTTCAGACCACCAGTTTCGGCAACCAGAGGGGTTGGGCGCCCTTGTGCATCAAGTCGTCCGGCAATATTACGTTGTAATAGGCCGGCCACTTCAGTGGAGCCAGTAAACATCACGCCTCGTACTCTCTCATCACCCACCAGAAGAGAACCAATGGTTTCACCTTGGCCGGGTAATAATTGCAATGCATCGTGGGGAATACCTGCTTGATGCAGTATTTTGACCGCTGTTGCCGCAATTAATGGGGTCTGTTCCGCAGGTTTTGCTAATACGCTGTTGCCGGCAGCCAATGCAGCCGCTATCTGTCCGGTAAAAATGGCTAATGGGAAGTTCCACGGGCTGATACAGACAACTGGCCCCAGTGGGCGATGCGTATCATTAGCGAAATCATGGCGAACCTGTCCTGCGTAATAATGGAGGAAATCGACCGCTTCGCGTACCTCAGCAATCGCATTATTAAAGGTTTTGCCGGCTTCCCGAACCAAAATACCTAATAGCGGTTGCATCTGATTTTCCATCAATTCCGCCGCACGAACCAGAATAGCGGCCCGTTCTGATGGTGGCGTCGCAAACCAGATTGCGCCGACTTCTGTTGCGACATCCAGCGCATGACCGACTTCCTGTTCAGTTGTTTCACGAACATGGCCGACAATATCCGAAGGGGCCGCTGGGTTAATAACCGGTTTAGCGGCCGGTAACTCACCTTGATGGTGATAATTGCCGCCCAGTAGTGGCTCGCTATATTGCTCTTCGGTAGCAGAACTTAATAGTGCACTGGAAAGAGAAGCCAGACGATGTTCGTTGGCAAGATCCAGACCGGCTGAGTTTGCGCGATCTTTGCCATACAGATTGTGAGGCAGAGGAATTTTCGGATGTGGAAGACCGATTTGGCCTTCGGTTTCGGCCAGCTTCTGAACCTTTTTCACCGGATCGGCAACCAGTTCATCCAGTGGTAATGTGGTATCGGCGATACGGTTGACGAAGGAGGTGTTAGCACCGTTTTCCAGCAGACGGCGGACCAGATAAGCCAACAGTGTTTCGTGAGTGCCTACTGGCGCATAAATACGACATGGGCGGTTTAATTTACCATCAGCGATTTTCCCGACCACTTGTTCATACAAGGGTTCTCCCATGCCATGCAGGCATTGAAATTCATATTGACCGGGATAATAGTTTTGGCCTGCCATATGATAAACGGCAGCTAAAGTATGGGCGTTATGAGTAGCGAATTGAGGATAAACCAGATTGGGTACTGACAACAGCTTGCGGGCGCAAGCCAGATAAGAAACGTCAGTATAAACTTTGCGGGTGTAAACTGGGTAACCTTCCAGCCCGTCGATTTGAGCACGTTTAATTTCGCTATCCCAGTAAGCGCCTTTTACCAGTCGGACCATTAATCGGCGGCGGCTGCGCTGTGCTAAGTCAATAACTGTATCGATAACAAAGGGGCAGCGCTTCTGATAAGCCTGAATAACGAAACCAATGCCATTCCAGCCAGCCAGTTGCGGTTCAAAACAGAGCTTTTCCAACAGATCGAGAGAAATTTCCAGGCGATCTGCTTCTTCGGCATCAATATTGATACCAATATCATATTGGCGAGCTTGTAATGTCAGAGAAAGCAGGCGTGGATATAGCTCATTCATGACGCGCTCATATTGAGCACGGCTATAACGCGGGTGCAGGGCAGAAAGCTTAATGGAAATTCCAGGCCCTTCATAAATGCCGCGGCCGTTAGATGCTTTCCCGATAGCATGAATGGCTTGTTGGTAAGAAACCATATAATTCTGAGCATCTTCCTCAGTTAAAGCGGCTTCACCTAGCATGTCGTAGGAGTAACGGAACCCTTTTTCTTCCAGCTTACGTGCACTTGCCAGCGCTTGGGCGATGGTTTCTCCGGTCACAAACTGTTCACCCATCAGGCGCATTGCCATATCTACGCCTTTACGCACTAATGGTTCGCCGCTCTTACTGATAATGCGATTCAGTGAATTGGAGAGTTTGGCTTCGTTGTGGGTAGAAACCAGTTTGCCGGTAAACAGTAGCCCCCAGGTTGCTGCATTGACAAACATGGACGAACTTTGGCCTAGGTGAGAATGCCAGTTGCCGTTACTGATTTTGTCGCGGATCAGCGCGTCGCGAGTGGCTTTATCAGGAATACGGAGCAGGGCTTCCGCAAGACACATTAGCGCAACGCCTTCCTGAGATGAAAGTGAGAATTCCTGCAATAACCCTTGAACCAGACCTGAACGACCCATGCTGTTTTTCTGGTTACGCAATTTTTCTGCAATGCTGTAAGCCAGCTTATGAGTCGCTTGTGCCTGATCTTCTGGCAATTGCGCCTGTTGTAGCAGCATGGGAACTGCCTGTGTTTCTGGCAGGCGATAGGCCGCAGTAATTGCGGAACGTTTTACTGATTGAGGCAGGATATGTTCTGCGAAGTCGAGGAAAGGTTGATGAGACGAATCTGTTACCGTTTCTTCTGCGATTACCTTCTCTTCTTTAATATCCTGATTAGCAGAGAGTTCAGCGATCTGTTCATCGTTTTCAAGACGTTCAAGATAATTAAAAATAGCTTGTTTAATTAGCCAATGTGGAGTGCGGTCGATCCGTTGTGCCGCAGCTTTAATGCGATCGCGCGTTGCTTCATCAAGCTTCACGCCCATTGTTGTACTACCCATCTTTGCTCCTTAATAGGTAAGGTTTATCTAAAATTGCATGATAATATCTGACATGTTGCAACTTTGTGCAACCTTATGAGAATCGCTTGTTTTATTTTTGTGAAATTAATCTAGTTATTATAATTATGTGGATATATTTATTTTTGTGACTTTATTTGATTGATATATATTGGTTTAACATTTTGTAGTTAATATAGGCGTATGACCCTAAAATGGTTAAAAAGTATAATTTTAAAATCAAATAAATGTGATTCAGTAAACGTTTTTTGTAAAAAATGACGTTAATTAGTTGTTAAATTACCTGATGCTAATCTAGGATTCACTGTAACTTTCTAATTGGTTACAAAAATAATTATTTCAATTTAGAATTATGGTCCATCTTTAGGTGCAATCAGGTGCAACGTTCCTGAACCTGGCAGGGAAAACTCTGTGTACCCGGGAGAACTGCGGATTTGCAAAACACAGATAACACTATGGAGAACTTGCATGACAGTAAATACACCAATGCTAATCACCTTTATTGTCTACATTACTGGAATGTTGTTGATAGGTTTTTTGGCTTATCGTTCAACCAAAAATTTTGATGACTATATCTTGGGAGGAAGGCGATTAGGTAGCGTGGTAACGGCTTTGTCTGCCGGTGCTTCGGATATGAGTGGCTGGTTATTAATGGGCTTACCTGGCGTAGTCTATTTTGTGGGGATTTCAGAAAGCTGGATAGCCATTGGTCTTGCTTTAGGTGCTTACCTGAACTGGAAATTGGTGGCAGGCAGGCTACGTATCCAGACGGAAGTCAATAATAATGCGCTAACATTGCCGGATTATTTCACCGGTCGTTTTGACGATAGTAGCAAAATTCTACGTATTATTTCTGCGCTGGTTATTCTGATATTCTTCACTATCTATTGTGCTTCTGGCGTGGTTGCCGGAGGATTATTATTTGAAAGTACGTTTGGTATCAGTTATCAGAAGGCCATGTGGCTCGGTGCCGCAGCAACAATTGCCTATACTTTCCTTGGCGGCTTCTTGGCGGTCAGTTGGACTGATACGGTTCAGGCCACATTAATGATCTTTGCGCTTATCTTGACGCCGGTCATCGTTATTTTCTCTGTGGGTGGCATTGATACCTCTCTGGCTCTGATAGCCGCAAAAAGCCCGGCTTATATGGATATGTTCAAAGGGTTGAATTTTATTGCCATTATCTCGCTGTTGGGTTGGGGGTTAGGTTATTTTGGTCAGCCACATATTCTGGCGCGTTTTATGGCGGCAGACTCCCATCACACTATCCGCAAGGCTCGTCGTATCAGTATGACCTGGATGGTGTTATGTTTGGCGGGCACTATTGCTGTCGGTTTCTTTGGTATTGCTTATTTTGAGGTGCATCCTGAACTGTCTGGCCCGGTCATAGCTAACCGTGAGCGTATCTTTATGGAATTGGCGGTTATTCTGTTTAATCCGTGGATAGCGGGTATTTTACTCTCTGCTATTCTGGCCGCGGTGATGAGTACCTTAAGCTGCCAGTTGCTGGTATGTGCAAGTGCTTTGACGGAAGATCTTTACAAACCCTTTATCCGTAAATCTGCCAGCCAGAAAGAGTTAGTGTGGGTGGGGCGTTTCATGGTGCTGCTGGTGGCGGTCATCGCGATGGTGATAGCAACCAACCCGGACAATAAAGTACTGGCTCTGGTCAGTAATGCATGGGCTGGATTTGGTGCTGCGTTCGGCCCGGTCATACTGATTTCTGTTATCTGGAAACGTATGACACGTAATGGCGCATTAGCGGGGATGTTGGTAGGGGCCGTCACGGTATTGGTGTGGATGAAATACCAGTGGTTTGCGTTGTATGAGATTATTCCTGGCTTTATCTTAGCTTCTATTGCGATCGTGATTGTGAGTCTGTTGGGTAAAGCGCCGAGCAGCGCAGCGCAACAGCGTTTTATTGATGCTGAGGCGCAATATAAGACTAAATGAGTTGAAATAAGGTAAATTGCAATAAAGGTAAAAAAAGTGTGAAGGCGAAATGCCTTCACCAGACCACTAGGTCATATACCCTATTGATTTCAAGATGCATCGCGACGGCAAGGGAGTGAATCCCCGGGAGCATAGCAAACTATGCGACCGGGGTGAGCGAGTGCAGCCAACAAAGAGGCAACTTGAAAGATGACGGGTATATAGATATTAAGGAGTTGAATAAGTTAGCTGTACAAACGTGTTCTACGTTTTTTTACAATTTGAAAACCGATAATTAAGACCAGAAACCAAACAGGCGTGATGATTAATGCCTGGCGGGTATCATCCCGTAAAGTGAGTAATATCAGAACAAATGCAAAAAATGCCAGACAGACCCATGACATGATAATACCCAATGGCATTTTATAGGTTGAAGCCTTATGTAATGCTGGGCGACGTTTCCGGTAAACCAAATATGAGCATAGGATCATGCTCCAAATAAACATAAACAGAATGGCTGAAACGGTAGTGACTAGGGTAAATACATGCATAACATCAGGAATTAAATAAATCAGCACCACACCACAGGATAAACATAAACAGGTGAAGATTAACCCTGATGCAGGCACAGAACGGCGTGAAAGGCGGCTGAATTGCTGTGGTGCATCGCCTTCTTTTGCTAATCCAAATAGCATGCGGCTGGTGGAGAAAACCCCACTGTTTGCTGAAGAGGCGGCGGAGGTTAATACCACAAAGTTCACGATACTGGCGGCAGCGGGTAAACCGATTAGAACAAACAGCTCAACAAAAGGACTTTTATCTGCAATGATTGAACGCCACGGTGTGACTGACATAATAATTATCAGCGCCAGCACGTAGAAGGTGATAATACGAATCGGGATGGCATTAATGGCTCTGGGTAGCGATTTCATTGGATCTTTAGTTTCTGCGGCCGCGGTGCCTACTAATTCAATGCCCACAAAGGCAAATATAGCTATCTGAAATCCGGCAAAAAATCCACTTAACCCTTTGGGAAAGAATCCACCATCATTCCATATATTTGCCAGTGAAGCGGTATGACCGGCTGGAGATTGAAAATGCATGCCAATCAGAACAGCACCTGTCACGATTAAAGCGATAATGGCAACGATTTTTATCATAGCGAACCAGAATTCCATTTCCCCGAATAATTTCACTGTAGCCAGATTAAGGGAGAGCAGCAGTGAAACACAGAGTAGGGAAGTAAGCCATTGTGGAAAATCTGGTTGCCAATAGCTGATATAGGAAGTGATTGCGACTACATCGGCGATACCGGTAATGACCCAACAAAACCAATAAGTCCAGCCGACGAAAAAACCTGCCCAGGGCCCGAGCAAATCGGCGGAGAAATCACTGAATGATTTATAATTCAGGTTTGAAAGCAATAGTTCACCCATTGCGCGCATCACGAAGAACAGCATGAAACCGATAATCATATAAACGAATATGATCGATGGTCCGGCGAGAGAGATTGTTTTCCCTGATCCCATAAACAGACCCGTGCCGATGGCGCCGCCAATAGCGATAAGTTGTATATGCCGGTTGCTTAGATTACGTTGCAACTGCGTTTCCCCGGTTTTAGCGGAAAGTGAAGTGTGTATATTTTCTGCCATAGTATATAGTATCCAATATTTTCTTAGGTAAATTGTTACGGCTCTTTAAGTGGCCTTATATATGATGATGTTTGCGAAAAAGATTGTGACACAGATTACTATAGTAATAACAGTCTGATCTCACTTTAAAAACAAATTGGTTGCAATTTAACTTGTCAATGCTGTTGGAATTGAATGTGAATTATTCTTTTAGAAAAAAATAGCCATAATATATTGACGCTAGCTTTGTATCGGGGAATAATTGCTCATATTGGGTTGTTAGCTCAGTCGGCAGAGCAGTTGACTCTTAATCAATTGGTCCGGGGTTCGAGCCCCCGACAACCCACCAAGTTAAGGCCAATTAAATGCGTTAATTATCGGCGGCTACTCATTGTTGATAAGCTTTCTTAAGCGAGGGTTAGGCTTTCTGGCATGTAGAATTGAGTTAAGATTATTTCGATAAATCACCAAGATTGTCAATTTTGTGGAATATTCAACCCTGGTGATGATACATTGCTCATTAATTAAATTAGAAACGATAGCCGACAGTTATATTAAAACCGTTAGTAGATAAGTGATCTTTCTCATTTCCGTCTTTAATACTAAAACGGCTACCTTCATAACCGGCGGTAATTGAGGTATTGGTAGTTGGGTTGATAATAAAACCCGTTCCCCAACCTAAAGTATTTTTGCTTGTTGATTCTTTCTCGATATATCCACCACTATAGTGGGCAGTAGATTTATCATTTATTCTGGATAGCCCGAGTTGCCCATATAAACTAATATAGTCATTAATTCTATAGGTTGGGCCAATCATTAAAGAATAGTACTTTAAGTCATCCCTTGTGTAATATTTTGTTTCTTTTTCATTTCCTTTAGCAAAGGTAAATGATGATAATAGCCCCCATTGATCATCAAGCTCATATCGGTAACTCAATGTTGCACCATTTAGTGCACTTACATCTTGTGGTTTCACATAGGCGTATCCGATTGAGGCTGTATGTTGTTCTGCTTGAGCAGGTAAAGCTATCGCAGATACAGAAAAGATAACTCCACAGCTTAATAACAATTTTTGCATTTCATTACACTCTATATACTTCTAAAATAAACGACTTTATAATGCATTTAAACGATTTGCTTACTAGCAGTTGTGATGAGTATCATAACTTACACCATGAGTATATATTTTTTGATTAAATTTAGATGTTATTTTCAAATCATTACATTGTTACTGACTTTTTAAGGATAGAAATAGTGAAGAATAAACTCCGTTGTTAAATTCTGTGGCGACTAACTGTCGCCACTTAAAATAGAGCGGGTTTGTTATATCCGTTAATGGTTGGCTATATTTTTATTTGTCTATAGTTGATTTTAGCCATTGGATAAAGGCATTGACTTTCTCATTCTGTTGTTGAGGCAGGGTACAGGTATAGTAATATTGTTGACATAATACTTCAGTGTTGGGAAAGGGGGCGACTAATTCATTGTTTTCAATTTTTTCCCAAATCATATTTTTTCTTCCCATTGCAACACCTGCATGGTGTATTGCAGCAACGGCAGCTAAATCGGAACGATCAAAGACAATACATTTTTGTGATGGCTCCAGTGTAATGCTAAAGTGTTCTGCCCAAGTATTCCACTCTTTGGTATCAGAATCGTAGCTCCATGCTTGTTTATCATGCAATAGTGTGCAGTATCGTAGATTATCAATATTTCCCATTAGATTATGTTGTTCGGCATACTGCGGGCTACAGACCGGGGTAATATACTCACTCATCAGATATTGATGTGATAATTCGTTGGATATAATATCATCAAAATAGATCGCAAGATCGATACCATAACCGCGGAAATTCACATTTTCATTACCGACTAAGATGTTCAGGTTAATGGATGGATATAGCTGATTAAAATCAGCTAATTTAGGCACTAGCCAGCATTGAGTAAAGGTCGGACGGGAGTAAATAGTCAGGTTACCCGATAACTCCTGATTTTTTATTTCCAGAATTTCCTGATTTAGGTGTTCCAGCGTTGATTTAATTGTCCAAAATAAACGCTTTCCTTCACAAGTTAATTCAATTTTTCTGTGAAAACGTTGGAACAGTTTGAATCCTAACTCTTGTTCCAGAGAACTGATTCGATGGCTGACCGCACTGGCAGTGATAGCTAATTCGTCAGCAGCCAGAACAAAAGAGCCGTGACGAGCGGCTATCTCAAATGTATGCAGCTTTGATAACTGGCTTCCATTGAGTAACTTATTTACAACCATGAAATTATCATCTGTGTACATATTTATCGTGTTTCTAGTTCATCGACGACGGATAAGACGGATAATATAACCGTATCATTAAGGCGGTATGTTTCAGATAGTTTTAGTGATTTAAATCGCAAATAAAGTGAAAATTTTGATCGGTATCACTGAATTGGCTCAATCTGATTCATGCATGGCTATGTATTAATCATTTGTCAAAAATTGAATATTCATATTCAATAATGAAAATTCGTGAGACGAACAAAGGTTAACTGTGGGGAATGATTAAGTGGATTCACAACCTTGGGTGATTGGTACGTTACTCACAAGTATTGTGTTAATTGTATTTACGATAATTAAATTAAAGATTCACCCTTTTCTTGCTCTATTGTTAGCCAGTTTTTATGTCGGTGCTTTAATGGGAATGAACCCTGTTGAAATGGTGAGCGCCATTCAAGGGGGAATCGGGGATACGTTAGGTTTTTTAGCCGTAGTGATTGGTCTGGGGACCATTCTTGGTAAGATGATGGAGATATCCGGCGCGGCAGAGCGGATTGGTATCACATTGCAAAAATGCCGATGGCTGTCACCTGATATCATTATGGTACTGATTGGTTTGGTTTGTGGTATTACGCTGTTTGTCGAAGTTGGGGTGGTATTGTTAATTCCACTGGCATTTTCTATTGCCAGGAAAACCAATACGTCACTGCTGAAATTAGCGATCCCATTATGTACAGCGTTGATGGCGGTTCACTGTATTATTCCTCCACACCCGGCTGCATTATTTGTGACGAATAAATTGGGTGCGGATATTGGCTCGGTGATTATTTATGGGCTGATAGTTGGCCTGTTTGCCGCTTTGGTGGGTGGTCCATTATTTCAGAAACTTCTCGGTAACCGTCTGCCTTTTAAATCGATTCCGGCTGAATTTTCTGAAATTGCAGTTCGTAAAGAAGAGAATTTACCCTCTTTAGGCATCACATTGTTTACTGTGTTATTGCCAATTGGGTTAATGTTGGCTAAAACGGTTACTGAATTAAATATGGAAAAAGGTACCACGTTTTATACGGTGCTGGAATTTATTGGTAATCCTATTACAGCCATGTTCATTGCCGCGTTTGTTGCCTATTACACCTTGGGCATCAAGCAAAATATGGGAATGAGTACTCTGTTGATGAAAACGGAAGATTGTTTTTCTTCTATCGCCAATATTTTATTAATTATCGGCGCGGGCGGAGCATTTAATAGTATTTTAAAAGTCAGTGGCCTTAGTGATACATTGGCTGTTATTTTGTCGAGTCTGGATATGCACCCAATTCTTTTGTCTTGGTTGGTAGCCATTATTTTGCATGCGGCGGTTGGTTCAGCAACAGTCGCAATGATGGGGGCAACAGCGATTGTTTCGCCTATGCTGCCGCTATATCCAGATATTAGCCCTGAAATCATTACATTGGCTATTGGTTCAGGTGCTATCGGCGGTACTATTGTGACTGATTCACTGTTTTGGTTGGTTAAGCAATATTGCGGAACAACGCTCAGTGAAACTTTTAAGTATTATACAACCGCAACATTTATTGCTTCTGTGGTTGCGTTGGCTGGGACGTTTCTTCTTTCTACCATCGTGTAATGGCTACCATTATGTAATGGAAAGAAGTAACCGTTCAGCTTGAAAAATAAGAATAAGAAGTGCGAAGTGTCAATACCAGGGAAGCCTATAAAATAGGCAAATTTATATCTAAAATAATAAACAAGATAAACATTAACGTAGTAATCAAAATAAGGGGAAGATAAAAAATAAAGTATGATGTGCTGATATTTGTAGGAAGTTGCAGTAAATATAATAAGAAATTCTAATAATCAAAAAAGCAAGAGTTGTTTTTATATACCCTATGGATTTCAAGATGCATCGCGGCGGCAAGGGAGTGAATCCCCGGGAGCATAGATAACGATGTGACCGGGGTGAGCGAGTGCAGCCAACAAAGAGGCAACTTGAAAGATGACGGGTATATACCAGGGAAACACTTATTTTAGGTTAATACATATATGAAAAGTACTGAAATTCAACAATTACTAAATGAACATCCGTTAGTAAAAAATTTGATGGAATTAGAGGAAATCTTCTGGTTTAACCCTTGTAATCCCACCTTGAAAGAGGGATTGCCTTTTGTCGGTTTGGGCGCTGATGATGTTAAGGATGCTGAAGCACGCTTGGATCGTTTTGCGTCTTATTTATGTAAAGCTTTTCCAGAAACAGCCGTCACACATGGCATTATTGAATCAGAAATAGTGGCTATACCTACGATGCAAAAAACACTGGAGCAACATTATGGTATGGGTATCACAGGGAACATTTTGCTTAAAAAAGACAGCCACTTGCCCATTTCCGGTTCGATTAAAGCCCGTGGTGGAATTTATGAAGTGTTAACTCACGCGGAAAAATTGGCATTACAGGCGGGGTTGCTTTCTGAAAACGATGATTACAGCAAACTGTTTTCAGAAGAGTTTAGACAATTCTTTAATCAATACAGCATTGCTGTAGGTTCTACCGGCAATTTGGGGCTGTCCATTGGTATTGTCAGTGCAAAATTGGGCTTTAATGTCAGCGTACATATGTCTGCCGATGCTCGTGAATGGAAGAAGCAAAAGCTACGTTCACATGGGGTCAATGTCGTGGAACATGAGCTAGATTATGGGGTAGCCGTGGCCAGAGGGCGTAAAGAAGCTGAATCTACTCCTAACTGTTTCTTTATTGACGATGAAAACTCCCAAACGTTGTTTCTGGGATATTCTGTCGCAGGTGGACGGGTAAAGGCGCAGTTTGAGCAGATGAATATTGTGGTTGATGAAGATCACCCACTATTCGTTTATTTGCCGTGTGGTGTTGGTGGCGGTCCTGGTGGTGTTGCATTTGGATTGAAACTGGCTTTTGGTGATCATGTGCACTGCATTTTTGCTGAACCGACCCATTCTCCCAGTATGTTGTTGGGGGTATATACTGGTTTGCATGACAATATTTGCGTACAGGATATCGGAATCGACAATATCACTGCTGCCGATGGTCTTGCGGTAGGCAGGGCTTCCGGCTTTGTTGGGCGAGCGATGGAACGTTTGCTGGATGGATTTTATACTGTTCAAGATCAGGAAATGTATAATCTGTTGGGCTTACTGGATCGTGATGAAGGTATCCGGTTAGAGCCTTCGGCGTTAGTTGGGATGGCGGGTCCTGCTCGTGTGAGTGGAAACCTTGATTACCTGAACAATAAGAACCTTTCAGCAGAAAAGATGAAACAGGCTACGCATTTGGTTTGGGCAACCGGCGGTGGTATGGTGCCCGATGATGAAATGACAAAATATTTGGTGACAGCCAAAATCTAATTGGTCTTTTTCACAGGGGCAATCCGGTTGCCAGCATCTGGTTTATCAGGTTCAATATCTTGCTGGCCTCCAGATTATTACTGAAAAACGCGTTGATTTGATTTCCTACTCTGAAAAGTCATCTCCTTAATGTTTTTCAAGTAATATTCCCGCCAGCAGTTGGCGGGAATATATCAGTACACTGGTTACTTACATCAAACATTTTTGTAATTAAATGAATGTGTTCCTGAATATTTCCACAACGGTTCCCAGTAGGATTCTATGAAAGCCTTCACCGCATCTTCTCCCTCAATAAGATAGTTGAACTCCGAAAGATAACCCGGATAGAGATTATCAGAACCAACCACGTAGAGTTCATCATCAATTATTGTTACTTTTGCATGATTCCCAGGAGCAGGGGGAACTTTGGGATATACCGGACCACTTGCTTTAATTAAGGATCGGAATGGGCGTCCTATAGCACCTATCTGTGGGGGTCTTTCAGCAAGAGACGGTTCTTTTAGCGTAGCAGTATAAGAATTTTCATCCGGGGTTGGCCATTTGTATGTAGTGCCTTCAATCAAAAGATCTTCAGGTACTTTGTCTGTAAAGAAAAAAGGGGCAACCTCAATTCTCTTCAATGCGGCTTGCCTGATTCCATCAGGATCTTCCAGCTTCTCATCGGTATGCTCATTATGTGTCAAATAGTATTTAAATATTTCAAACGTTCTTTTGGCTCCAGAACCAAAAGAATATTGATCACCAGCAGCACCAGCTGCTGCATCAAGTGGCGATACAACAATTTGAACTTCCAGTTCGGGGTTGGAAAGTAATGCTTCGATTAACCATCGGCACACATGATGATCTTTCCATTGTTTTTTCCATGCACTGACAAGATCCTGTTGGGACATGCGGATTTTTTTCTTTGCATTCTTTATTATAAACTCTTTCATTATTTCGGAGCCTTTTTTATAATCCGTTCGCATATCAGGCCCAGACCAATATTTACCTACGGATAATATCCTGCTTGTTTTCTTATATTCTGGGTCCTTAGGTGGATTTTTTAGGCATTCTTCTTTTTTTCTGTCTATATATTCAGTAATGTGCTCTTTTTTTAATGGATCTGCTGGCTTTCCCACAATACCATTTGCATTAACCCATCTATTTTCATCTATATCAAAGAATTCTTTAGTTAAGAGATCTGTATCAGCCTCCCACATGTTATTTAAAAATAATTGTGAGCTTAATGATGCCGTTCCTATAACTTTAACAGAGACATCATGAACTGGAGGGTAATTTTTAAAAAGATCCATATTTAAATTATGGCCCCCGACAAATGACTCAATTCCATCAACTGCGATAATTTTTGTATGATTCCATGTCATTCTGGTATCATCTTCTGGAAACATTTCTTCTGGCAGCGCTTTCTTCTCTAATGATACTTTAAGTCCGTCTACTATCCTGTAAAACCGACCAATCCATATTTCAGGTATACACTCCCAATGATCTCTCCTTTCTTGAATTAATTTAATAATATCATTCTTCAATGCCAGATATTCAGGGGTACCTTCAAAGTATGAATTCACACCGTTTAATAAAGATGTCGGTGTTTGAGCGAATAAGAACCTTATCTGAGTTCTCTCCTTCCTGTTTATTTTTTTGGTAAATGCGCTATCAATAGCTGATAGGATAACTTTTCTCCACTCTGCATCCGGGGCATTTAAAGAGGAAATATCACAGCGATAACGCATGTTTTCCAGAATGCTTACAATAGCATCTTCAAATTCCGCTGCTCTTTTAACCGCCTGTGGCATTATCTCTTTTCCAAAAGGAAGCCCCCATATTTTGGGAGTATCAAATATTTTTACATAGTTGATTTCACTTGTTTTATTAAAGTAACCGTCCAGTTTTTTTTGTAAACCATCCAATAAATTCATATATACATCCTCCAAGCAACAATTTTTTTACATATCAACCAACAGCCTGCCAGCATCAGGCAAGCTATTTATAATCATAATCAATTTTTGAGGGGGGGAAGTTAAAAAAGATAGAACCGACTTCGCATTTTTAAAGGGGGGGGATAAATCGACTTTTCTGAGCCATATACCCGTTATCTTTCAAGTTGCCTCTTTGTTGGCTGCGCTCACTCACCCCGGTCACATAGTTTGCTATGCTCCCGGGGATTCACTCCCTTGCCGTCGCGATGCATCTTGAAATCCATAGGGTATAGATCCGTAATTCAGGCGATATCAACAATTCAATGAAGCCAGTTTTATTGAGGATGAAAATAAAATTGGCCTTTCTGTATCTTATTGCGTTGAGCGGGGGATTTTGAGAGGTTCCCTTTTATATCATGGGAATAGAGATATCGAAATTGTAATTAATAATTGCATAATGCGATAAAATGTTGCATTTTATACACGTGCATTTTATAACGCATGTAGTACAAAATCCCAGAGGGGTAACTAAACTATGGCTATCAGTATACGTTTGGATGATGATTTCGTGAATGATGTAAAAATTCATGCAGAAGCTTCAAGCAGAAGTGTACCTAAGCAAATCGAGCATTGGGCTAAGATTGGCCGCATTGCGGAGGATAACCCTGATTTGCCGTACTCTTTTATCCTTGATTCTTTACTGGCAAAAAGCGAAGTCAATAGCGGTAAGGTGTCGCGTTATGTCAGAAGGACAAAAAGATCCAAAGATTGAAGTTTATGAAACAAGACGTTTCTCTAAGGCATTATCTAAGTTATCTGAGGATCTTCTTACGATAGTAGAAGATGAGATTGATAGAATAATTGATAATCCTGAGATCGGTGAGCAGAAGAAAGGTGATTTAAGTTTCCTTCGAGTTCATAAATTTCAGTTAAATAACCAGTTAACATTGCTTGGTTACTGTTGGGTTGAAGAGAAAATAGAGTTATACCTGCTGAACTTTGGCTCTCATGAAAATTTTTATCAGGAACAAAAGCGACACAGAAAAGCAGATTTAAAACTCATTGGATAGGGGCTAGGGGCTCTATCCAATAAAGCGCGTTTCAAGGCTGCGTATTGCGTGGCCTTTTTTACACCACTCATTCAATAAACCCCTATTTATTTAAATCAAAGGCTACAAGCGGTATATATCATTCTCAAACAAAGTCATTGTTGTATTAGTTTGTTTCTGGTATGACCTGGCTATGCAGCTATTGATGATTTGCAACGAAGTGCATTTATTAATCTATATGAGAGAAAAAATATGCCTACACTTTTTGACCCAATTCGCATTGGTGATCTCGACTTGCCAAATCGCATCTTTATGGCTCCTCTGACACGTAACCGTGCAGAAGGAGAAGGGCGTGTCCCTAATGCGCTAATGGCGGAATACTATGCTCAACGCGCTTCCGCTGGTTTGATTATCAGCGAAGCGACTTCCGTAACCCCACAGGGAGTTGGCTACGAGAATACGCCGGGTATTTGGTCGGATGAGCAAGTTGCTGGCTGGCGATTGGTCACGGATGCTGTGCATGCTGCTGGTGGGCGTATTTTTATACAGCTTTGGCATGTGGGGCGGATATCGGACCCTGTTTTCCTTAATGGAGAACGGCCGGTGGCGCCAAGTGCAATTGCGGCTGAGGGTTATGTTAGCTTATTACGCCCAAAACGTCCTTTTGTGGTTCCTCGGGCGCTTGAGTCTGAGGAGATTCCCGGCATTGTTGAAGCATTCAGACGCGGAGCGGAAAATGCGAAAACGGCCGGGTTTGATGGAGTAGAAATACATGGTGCCAATGGATATTTGCTCGATCAATTCTTGCAAGATAATGCTAATCTGCGCACAGATCAGTACGGAGGTTCAGTCGAAAATCGGGCTCGGTTGCTGCTGGAAGTGACAGACGCTTGTATTTCGGTTTGGGGATCAACACGTGTTGGTATGCATTTGTCCCCACGTGGTGGTCATTACTCTATGGCGGATTCCAATCCTGTGACGACGTTTGGATATGTAGCACGTGAACTTGGTAAACGAGGTATTGCTTTTATCTTCTCACGTGATGCTGTGGTTGATGGTGACTTAAGTAAGGTGATAAAAGAGGCTTTTGGGTCAACCTATATTGCTAACGAGGAACTTACTAAAGAAAGTGCCGAGCAAGTTCTTGCTGACGGCCGGGCTGATGCAGTGGCTTTTGGTCAATTATTCATCTCCAATCCAGACTTACCTCACCGGTTTTTAGCTAAAGCGCCATTTAATGAACAACAACCGGAAACTTTTATGGTTCCTGGTGCTATAGGCTATACTGATTATCCAGTGCTTACCTAGGTAAGGGGATATCTTACCCGCAGTGGATAGCCTAACATGAAAGATATTCGAATTGTTTTTCGGGGATGTTAATTTAAAGCTTTAATGGCGCTTTTTGGTTGAACGTCCCAAGATATCCGGCTGGCTCATTTTATAAGAGCCGGTCATATTTCATTGCAGGATAATTTGAAGGAGAATGATAATGTCAGATTCATTAAATGTATACCCTATGGATTTCAAGATGCATCGCGACGGCAAGGGAGTGAATCCCCGGGAGCATAGCAAACTATGTGACCGGGGTGAGCGAGCGCAGCCAACAAAGAGGAAACTTGAAAGATGACGGGTATATCTATTGTTCGTCGTTTTTACGACTCTATGGGTGATATTGATGTTCTTCGCCAGATCATGGCGAGCGATATTATTTGGGATGTTACCGAAGGATCTCGGTATGGTGGGGTTTATGAAGGGATTGAGGATATATTAAATAATTTTTTTGTGCCGTTTTTAAATGATATTGATGAGTTTATTGTGGACAGTTCTGAATATTTTGAGTCAGATGATCATGTCATTGTTCTGGGTAATTATTTGGGACGGGTGAAGCGTGGCAAACGGTTCATTTCTCGTTTCGTTCATATATGGACAGTGCGGGATGGGCGGCTAGTTAAATTACAACAAACTGCCGATACGCTTCAGATTGAGCGTGCTCATGCAGATTATGCTATTCGGTGACATCGGTTATTATGCCGGCAATATTAACTGAGCCAAACAATAGCATAGGGTGATCAATTTTACTAAGCACTTTGTCTAGGCTCGAACTTATACGAAAATAGGTGATATCGGTTGTTTTGATGTTTTGTTTCATCTTCACCTTGTTGAGTGAGCAGTTTTATCAGTAATTTTCCGGTGTCCCTGCCTATTTGGGGATAATCAATGCGAATTGATGTCAGTGTTGGCTGTGTGTGGTCACAGTTATTTGAACCATCCAGACAAGCAACAGCCAAATCAGCGGGTATTTTAAGTAGACGCCGCTGACATTCAAACATGACACCTAGGGCAATCACTTCGTGACTGCAAATCACACCTTCCAGTTCAGGTTGACGTAATAACATTTCAGTAATTGCCTGGCGACCAAATTGCATGCTAGCAGTATCCGAGGTAGTGATATTTTGGTCAGCATTCTGATAGTGATGCAGCATGGCTTTATGCCAGCCATTAATTTGCTGATTGCGTAAACGGCTATCCATTTGGGCGCCAATATAACCGATATGCTTGCGGCCATTATTCAACATATGTTCAGTCAACGTATAGGCAGCCGCGGAAAAATCGGTTTCTATATTAATTGCCGTCTGCTGTTGATGAGAGTTTGCAACATTAATAATGGGAATATTGATATGAGAAATATTGCTGTGGGTTTTATCTGCCAATAGCGAACCAAAAATCACCAATGCGACTGCATTGCTTTGCAGTAATGTCATGATAATTTCAGCTTCTTTATTATGGTCATATTCATGACATCCAAGTAAAACTTGAAAGGCATGTTTATTCAGCACTTGTTGCAGTGACTGTATAAATGTAGCACTAGCTTTATCTGTCAGTGAGGGCACAAGTACTGCAATAATATTACTTTGGCCCGAAGCAAGTACGCCGGCAGCGCCATTTGGGATATATCCCAATTTTTGTATAGCGTGTTCAATTTTTTCTCGCAATTTATCCGATACCACTTCTGGTGTTCTCAATGCGCGTGAAACTGTCATTGAACCGACACCGGCATACTTAGCAACATCTTGTAATGTTACTCGCCCTGTATTACGGCGTTTTCGTGTCTTTTTCATCAAAATATTTTTCTATTTTTTTAATTAGCGGCTATAAATTTGACGATGGGATTCTACCTGATCTCAGGCAAGCCGTGGAGGAAAAAACCATGATGTACTTTCGCTTTCTGGTGAATTAATCAAATAACAAATGATAGCGCTATCACAATTATGAGTTACTATCATAGATAGCGCTATCATTTGTGACTAATATCACTAGCAGAAGATAGAAGATAGAAGATAGAAGATAGAAGATAGAAGATAGAGAGTAGGTAGAGTGGAATGAGATTTTAATTAGGGGAAATTGATGCTAAAGACGTTACTCACCCAAGATGTGATCCAAGTGATACCGGATGCTAAAAATTGGCGTGAAGCGATTGCGATTGCTTGTCAGCCTCTGGTGGAAAATGGCGCCATTTCTGCTTGTTATATTGATGCTATTTATCGTTCGCATGAGGTAATTGGTCCCTATTATGTTGTTGGGCCGGGAATTGCTATGCCACATGCCAGACCGGAACAAGGGGTCAACAAATTAGCTTTAGCGTTAACTGTGATTAGCAAAGGAGTGGAGTTTGGTTCTGAAGAAAATGATCCGGTTAATTTGTTGATTGTCTTGGCAGCAACGGATAGCAACAGCCATATCGAAGTGATCGCTAAACTTGCCGAACTATTTGATAATCAACAAGATATTGCATTACTGATGAGTGCCAAAAGTAAAGAAGAGATTCTTGCCGTGATTAACAAGTATTAAGTCGTTATTTTTGCTATGGGGTAACAGTATGAAAATCACTGTCGTTTGCGGACATGGGTTAGGTACCAGCTTGATAATGGAAATGAGCATCAAAAATATTCTGAAAGAGATGGGAATAGATGCCAGTGTTGATCACGTCGATCTGGGGTCAGCAAAAGCAACTCAAAGCGACATTTTTGTCGGGACTAAAGATATTGCAGAACAACTGGTTATTCAGGCAGTCGATGGCAAAATTGTTGCGCTGGACAATATGGTGGATAAATCGGCAATGAAAGTACGTCTGTCCGTGGCATTAGTTGAACTTGGTGCACTGTAACCGGGGAGGTTGTCATGGAGTTTTTTCATTTTCTGATGAGTGATGTTCTGTCAGAACCTGCGATTTTGGTGGGGGTTATCGCGCTTGTTGGTTTGATCGTGCAAAAGAAACCGGTGACTGAATGTATCAAAGGTACCATAAAAACCATTATGGGGTTTTTGATCTTGGGGGCGGGTGCTGGATTAGTCGTCTCTTCACTGGGGGATTTTGCTGAAATTTTCCAACACGCTTTTGGTATTCAGGGAGTCGTACCAAACAACGAAGCAATTGTTTCCATTGCGCAAAAGAGTTTTGGTAAAGAAATGGCCATGATCATGTTCTTTGCTATGGTGATCAATATCTTGATTGCGCGTTTTACCCCGTGGAAATTTATCTTTCTGACTGGGCACCACACATTATTTATGTCCATGATGGTCGCGGTGATTCTGGCAACAGCAGGGATCAAAGGCTCGATGCTAGTGGCTATTGGTTCTGTGGTTGTTGGCGTTGCTATGGTTTTCTTCCCGGCGATTGTCCATCCATATATGAAGAAAATAACAGGTTCTGACGACGTTGCCATTGGGCATTTTTCCTCGCTTTCCTATGTTCTCGCGGGTTTTATTGGCAGCAAACTAGGAAATAAGGCCCACTCAACCGAAGAGATGAATGTTCCGAAAAGCTTGCTGTTTCTGCGTGATACACCGGTTGCCATCTCTTTTACGATGGCGATTATTTTCATGATCAGTTGTTTATTTGCTGGCGGTGATTTTGTGAGGGAAGTCAGTGGTGGGAAAAATGGATTTATGTTCTCGCTAATGCAATCTATTACCTTTGCCGCAGGTGTATACATTATTCTGCAAGGTGTGAGAATGATAATTGCAGAAATTGTTCCTGCATTTAAAGGAATCTCTGACAAACTGGTACCCAATGCTAAACCTGCGTTAGATTGCCCGGTTGTCTTTCCTTACGCTCCTAATGCAGTATTGGTAGGATTCTTGAGCAGTTTTGTGGCTGGTGTTATCGGTATGTTTGTCCTGTATGCACTTGGTATGACGGTCATTATTCCCGGCGTTGTGCCGCACTTTTTTGTTGGTGCGGCGGCCGGGGTTTTTGGTAATGCGACAGGGGGGAGTAGAGGCGCTATTCTCGGGGCTTTTACTCAAGGCTTTCTGATTACCTTCTTACCCGTATTTCTGTTACCCGTTTTGGGGGATATCGGTATTGCTAACACGACATTCAGTGATGCTGACTTTGGCGCATTGGGCATTCTGTTAGGTATTATTGTTCGTTGATTGTGGAATATCTGGATCTTGGAATTGAAACAGGGTCATAAACACCCTGTTTCTTGCCAAAATATTGATGTAAACCATTCGACCATGATAAAGCACCCGTCAGTGCTCATGAGAATTTCTTGGTTTCATCGTTTTTTATATAAAGTCTTCAACAGAAATAGAAAAGTAAATTTTCAAAAAAATGATTATTTAGTCACGTTTTTAGCCCTTTATTTTGATTTATCAAATTGTTATCCATATATCAGTTAGGGGAAATTTAAGCAAAATTCAGGTTAATTAAACAGGTCAGAGAGAAATATGTAATAATGAAATCGATTATTTATAGCAAAATATGGCCTATAGATTGAAGATATTGGGGGGGAATATAAAGATCATAACTATTCTCTTTGCAAAGTGTTCTTAACTCAATTGCTGAGCTAACTGATAGTTTCTCATAGATACTTTCGAAATATTTTTCCACAGTGCGATATGAAATTTTCATTTCGTCAGCGATATATCTATTACTAACGCCACGGCAGAATAAAAAAATGATTATCCATTCTTTCTCTTTTAATATATTGTTAGGTTGTTGAAATCGAATTGATATAGGAATATTGTTCTCCATATAATGAGATACAGTAAAATTATGTATTTCTCTTGCGTGAGAAATTATACCAATACACTGTTTATTTTCATCCATTAACGGATATTTATCACAGAAATAGGATGTGGCTTGTTCATTTTTTGCTTGAGGGTAAGTGCTAAGAGATGATATTCGTTGCATACCCTGTAACACCTTATGATCATGTTCCTCAAAAAGATGAGAGAATTGATTAACTGGCGAAGGTAATTCTTTATCGGTATACCCAATAATATCAAGATTTTCAGGTAGCTTATTAGCTTTGATAAACATTTTATTTGCATAAATAAAGCGGAACTCCTTATCTTTTACAAACCACGGTTCTGAGCTTTTATCCCACATATTAGTTAATTGAGGAGTAATAAAAGGGACTTTTTTACATCCTGATTGACTCATATTTGACCTTTATAACATTATTACCTTATATACCCGTTATCTTTCAAGTTGCCTCTTTGTTGGCTGCGCTCGCTCACCCCGGTCACATAGTTTGCTATGCTCCCGGGGATTCGCTCCCTTGCCGTCGCGATCCATCTTGAAATCCATAGGGTATAAAAAATTTGAATAAATAGACGATATTTATAAGTAAGACAATAAGAACCTTTTTGGTGCATAGAGATCAAAACTATTTAGTCGGCAATATTCCTCCAGTTGTGAGTCTGAGTTAACTTTCAATTTATTGTAAATATTTCTTATATATTCCTCTATGGTTTTATGTGAAATTTTGAGTAATTGACAGCTTTGTTTCCTACTATATTTTTGTAGAAAAAGAAAGACAACTTCCCATTCTTGTTCAGTAAGGAGATGAGTCGGCGATTGAAACATAATAGAAGTAGGTAGTTTACTGTGAAATAGCCGAGTCAATGAATTATCCTGAACTTTCCAGGCATGGAAAAGAATACCGATGCATTCACCTTTACCATCATCGAGTGGAAATTTTTCCTGGAAATAAGATGATAAAACCTTATCTCGCCCAAATACATGTGTCTCTAATGATAAAATACTTTCTCTATTTTTTATTACCTGCAAATCATGTGTAATAAAATCTTTGGCAAATTCATTGCCCCTCCAGGGAATATCACTATCATATTTACCCTCATAATCATAGTTGGCATTTATATTTTGGAGTTTAATTAATGCACTATTACCATAGAGAAAACAGGAAGATTTATCTTTTACTCCCCACGGTTCATTGCTTACTTCCAATGTGTTGATTATTTGTAACGAAATAGTTGGATTTTTTCTAGTCATATTTGTGTAATATTTTGATTTAGGAAAACATAATGCTTTCTTGTTGCAAAAATTTTTCTGGTGTGTCGAGATCAACATCGTTAAGACAACAATATTCTTTTTGTTTTTGGCCGATGTATTTTTGTAAAATCATGACTATTTTCCCACATGTAAACTAATTGCGGAGTGATATTATTTTGTTTGTTTAACATGACAACTCCTTAATGAGTCTTTAAATCATTATCTGAAGCGTTTTTTTAATGATTACACTTAAAATAACCTGAATATATAAGAGATTGCAATAATTAATTGGTAAAGAAATAAAATTTATTGATTTTTACACATATCTGTTAATTAAATGGTTTATTATTCTGTGTAAAAAATACCTCTATGTAAAAAAATATAAGTATTAATATTGTTTAGTTCTGAAATTATTTAAGTTGTCTTTATACAGGTTTGATTTAATCCTTAACATCTCTTTCTCTGTTTTTACTTTCCTTGGCTGTCGAGATCATATTGTATATACCCTATGTATTTCAAGATGGATCGCGACGGCAAGGGAGTGAATCCCCGGGAGCATAGGTAACTATGTGACCGGGGTGAGCGAGCGCAGCCAACAAAGAGGCAACTTGAAAGATGACGGGTATAGTGCAAAGTGCACACCAGCTAGTGAAGCCAATGGATTAGCAGATGAGCGGGTAGAGGATGCGGATCACCGGTCAACGTCAATTAACGGGAAAAGTCACATGTAACTTTTAAACGTGTGAGTACACTCGCAAACCAAATTTTGTTGCAAATGATTGGCGGAGGAGGGCAATAATGGGTCATAATATTGAGGTTTAAAAAATTTATAAAAGGCATCATTGATGACGACATGGATAAAATCTGGTAGTGGTTTGAAAAGCTGAATGCTGAATATTGTATCTAGCTGATATACCAGATTATTCTGCATAGAGGATCATCTACCTTGTTACCAGTTTGTTAGATTTGCTGTCTGCCGGGTTCCTCTAGCAAAGATAGAGAGATTAAATGTTTATCGGAAGCCGGCAAACATTGCTGCATCAACATCCTTCCTTAGTGATTTGAACCAGATATCAATCTGACGGACATGTCCTTTTGTTAAAATGGTTATTGAGCCTATCGCAGCGATTTTTGTTGGTAATTCTAGCCAAAAAGCCTTATTTGGTGGGGATCGGTTAATTGAATCACTATTTTTCTTTTGGCCTTGTGATGGTAAGAATAGGGGGGGATTACCGGAGAACAGACATTGAATATCTATCCATTACGCAGCTTGAGAATAGAGCAAGTACAGAAACAGAGATTTCATACAGTCATCTGCCGCCATTTCGGTGCAGGTTTAATTACTATGGGGGATTTAGGGTTGGTTCCGGGTCTTAATCAGTTACAGATAACGCAGCGTGTTAAGTGCGTTGAAACAAAGAATATTTGGGATAGACCATAATGGGTCAGCGAAGACATCTAACGCAATACGAAGTGGAAAGAATGCTGGAAGTGGCGAAAAAGGGCCCTAATGGGGAGCGCGACTATTGTCTGGTATACATGAGTTTTGTTCATGGCTTACGTGTTAGTGAAGCCAGGTATCTACGGATATCTGATCTGGATTTGGAAGATGGCAGTTTGTATATCCGGCGTTTAAAAGGCGGATTTTCTACTATTCATCCTCTGTTAGGCTATGAAATCCAGGCGATCAGGGAGTGGCTAAAAGTCCGTAAAACCTTCCGAGGGGCAGAAAGTGATTGGTTGTTTCTGTCACGCAGCGGAAACCCACTGACTCGCCAGCGCATTTATCAACTTATTAGTCAATTAGGACGATTGGCTAATATTTCCGTAGGCTCTCATCCGCACATGTTGCGCCATGCCTGTGGTTTTGCGCTTGCAGATAGGGGGATAGATACTCGGTTGATACAAGATTATCTTGGGCACAGTAATATTCGCCATACAGTACGCTATACCGCCAGTAATGCAGAGCGTTTCCACGGTGTTTGGGGTGTAAAAAGGAATCGGAGTCGGGAATTACACTTTGATTATGTCCCACAGGAAAATGCTTGTTCAATTGAATAAGTGATTCTGATGTATGCGCCTGTTAAGGCGCATACATAAAAACCATCTGTAGAGCTAACTTCTCTCCTTCTTACTGATTGACGGCCAATGATTTCATTAATGGCACGTGAGTTATTGGTTTACCAAATCTCTTAAACCGAAGATAGAAAAAAAACGATGGCAGGAAAAATGTGAGTAATCTCAAAAAATTGCGATTTTATTTCACATAAGTATTGAATGAAAATTAGTCATGTTCCACACTCGTTGAAACGTTTCAGTTTTTTATCTCTTTTTTCTTTTATTGGACTTAATGTTTTTTTCTCTACGTAAACTGAAACGATTCTATTTTTGGTAATAGGGAGAAAATTATGTTCCAGTTGGCTCTGCAAAATATCCATACTGGTGCAATTGCAACCAGTAAAGAAGATGCCATTCGCCAAGTGGCGGCCATGTTAGCCGCGAGTGGTAACGTCAGTGATGCCTATGTTGACGGCATGTTGCAACGTGAAAAGCAAATTTCCACCTACCTTGGCAACGGTATCGCCATTCCGCATGGCACGCTAGATACCCGTGATCTGGTCATGAAAACCGATGTACAGGTATTTCACTTCTCACAGGGTATTGAATGGGATCAAGGCGCGATGTGTTATGTGGTTATTGGTATCGCCGCGCGTTCCGATGAGCATTTGGCACTACTGCGTCAGTTAACACACTTACTGAGTGATGATCGTATTGCAAAACAGCTGAAAACTATTGAGTCAGCACAGGTACTGCATAGCTTGCTAATGGGAGAAGTTCAGCAGGCTGAGTTTAAATTCGATACCAGCTTGATCACGTTAGATGTTAATGCCCGCGATCTGATGACATTACAGGCATTGAATGCCGGGCGGTTACAGCAAGTGGGGGCCGTAGATACGACCTTTGTCAGCAAAGTGATTAACAGCAAACCCCTGGATCTTGGGCAGGGCATTTGGCTCAGTGATAGCCCCGACGGTAACTTAACCAGCGCTGTGGCAGTGAGCCGATTATTCACGCGGGATAACGAGCCGGTGGTGATGTTGCTGACGGTTGCGATTGCTGACGACCAACCGCTAAATGTGTTGCACCACTTAAGTAACTTGCTATTAGCACAAAAAGCGGAATGTTTGCTGAAAGCTGATGCGCCGACAGTGCTGACATTACTGACCAGTGGCGTACTGGCGCAGAGCGCCATATCCAGCGGGGAATTTGTCCTGTGCAACGAACATGGCTTACATACTCGCCCAGGTGCTCTGTTGGTTAATGTTATCCGGCAATTTTCCAGTGAAATTACCATCATCAATCTTGATGGTGCCGGTCAACCGATAAACGGCCGTAGTCTGATAAAAATCATGGCATTGGGCGCTAAAAAAGGCCATCGGCTTCATGTTACTGCCAATGGTGATGATGCGCAGCAGGCGATAGCGGCCATTGGTGAAGCGATTACTTCCGGTTTGGGGGAGGGGCCGCGAGAGTAGAAATCCCCAATTTGCCGTGATAATGGCGCGCGTCGATCTACAACCCTTTTAGCTAACAGCAGGAGAAGCATGATGAAAATGCTGCTTATCGTTGATTCTTCACTCGGACTTGCCGGAAGTTATCTGGTGAAAACAATCCTCAGTGCCGCTGCGGCGGAAAACGGACTGATACTAACAGAAAATCCAGCAGAGGCCGATTTGGTGGTCGTGACTGGCAGTCGCATCCCCACCGATAACACATTGAACGGTAAGCTTGTTTATCTCGGAGACACGGAACAGGCATTGCATGCGCCGAAAAATTTCTTTCAGCAGGCAAAAGCTGACGCGAAGCCGTATCAGATACCGGCAACTGACATCAGTTGTGATACAAAACGGATTGTCGCGGTGACTGCTTGTCCTACAGGGGTAGCGCACACCTTTATGGCTGCGGAGGCCATCGAAACCGAAGCCAAAAAGCGCGGTTGGTGGGTAAAGGTGGAAACGCGCGGCTCAGTAGGTGCGGGCAATGTTATTACGCCGGAAGAGGTGGAAAAAGCGGATCTGGTGCTAGTCGTTGCCGATATTGACGTAGATCTGGCGAAATTTGCCGGAAAACCGATGTACCGCACCTCCACCGGGCTGGCGTTGAAGAAAACAGCGCAAGAATTTGATAGCGCGCTAGTCGAAGCCAGGCTTTTCGAACCGGAAGGGCAAAATGTTAAAACTGACCGGAGGGAAGAGAATACCGGTATCTATCGTCACTTGTTGACGGGCGTCTCTTATATGTTACCGATGGTGGTGGCGGGTGGCCTGTGCATTGCATTGTCATTTGCTTTTGGCATCACTGCATTTAAAGAATCGGGTACATTGGCGGCGGCGTTAATGCAAATCGGTGGTAGCTCAGCTTTTGCTCTGATGGTCCCTATATTGGCTGGTTACATTGCTTTCTCGATCGCTGATCGCCCAGGTCTGACACCCGGTTTAATTGGCGGCATGTTGGCAACTAGCACGAACGCGGGATTTATTGGCGGTATTATTGCGGGTTTTCTCGCCGGTTACGTAGCGAAGTTGCTTAACACCAAAGTGAAATTGCCGCAGAGTATGGCAGCATTGAAACCGATCTTGATCATTCCGCTATTTGCTAGCCTGATCACCGGCCTGATTATGATTTACGTTATTGGTAAACCCGTCGCCGGTATCATGGCGGGGCTAACGTATTGGCTTTCTCATATGGAGACAACCAACGCACTCCTGCTAGGAGCCATTTTAGGCGGAATGATGTGTGCTGATATGGGGGGAGCGATAAACAAAGCTGCCTATGCGTTTGGTGTCGGTTTGCTTAGCTCGCAAACCTACGCGCCAATGGCTGCCATTATGGCAGCGGGGATGGTTCCCCCGCTGGCTATGGGAGTGGCGACACTGATTGCCCGGCAGAAGTTCGATAACGTTCAGCGGGAAAGTGGTAAAGCCGCATTGGTGTTAGGTTTATGTTTTATTTCCGAAGGCGCGATTCCCTTTGCTGTTCGTGATCCGATACGTGTGCTTCCATGTTGTATCGTTGGTGGTGCGGTGACGGGAGCCATCTCTATGGCAATAAGTGCGCAATTAATGACACCGCACGGTGGTCTGTTTGTGCTGTTGATTCCAGGTGCTATCACACCAATACTGGGTTATTTGATGTCGATTATCGCCGGTACTTTGTTGGCAGGATTGATCTATGCACTGCTTAAGCGTCCAGAAACGACCACAACTAAAACATAAAAACAGAAATTATTAGTTATCAAACTAAAATCATTGAAATTTCAGAAAATTACCTATTTATTCGTGACTTCATTCGCATTTTTGCTATTTTCCGATTGTTATTTGCCGCCTTAAATTGGATATAAATATATTCAAAAAAATGAAGAGTTATTATGAGTCATGGGCTGCTTAAAAAAGAGGGGGTTGCACAAGCATGCTTGGCACGTTATCTGCTAGGTGAGCGCTGTGGTAATCGGTTGAAAACGATTGAAGAGCTGTCATCTGACTATGGATTATCTGTTGGGTTAGTTCAGTTTGCATTAAAAAAACTGGAGAGTTCTGGCGCGGTTTATGTGGAACGACGGGGGCGCAATGGTAGCTATTTGGTCAGTATGGATCACAAAGCACTGTTAGCCCATGCTGATATTAGTAACGTGGTTTGTGCAATGCCGCTGCCTTATACCCGATTGTATGAGGGGCTGGCAAGCGGTCTGAAAGCGCAATTTGAGGGCATTCCATTTTACTTCGCCCACATGAGAGGTTCAGATGCTAGGGTGGAATGCTTGCGTAAGGGTATTTATGACTTGGCGGTGGTATCACATTTGGCGGCTCAAACTTATCTGGAACAAGGTGATGTTTGTACTGTACTTGAATTGGGACCACATACCTATGTTGGTGCACACCAACTGATTTATCGCAAAGGAGGTGAACATAACATCCGTCGTGTTGGGCTGGATCATCGTTCTGCCGACCAGAAAATCATGACTGAAGTGTACTTTGCCGGGCAGGATATCACGTTGGTGGATATTTCTTACCACGAGAGCCTGTATAAGGTAGCGAAAGGTGACATTGATGCCGTGATCTGGAACGTCAGCAGAGAAGTTGAACTCAGTTCCAGGGAGCTTATTGCAGTACCGCTCCATGGAAGTGCATGTTTTATCCGAGCTTCTGAAGCGGTGATTTTAACCAGAGCTGATGACATTCTGATGCAACAACTTTTACGTACGATGGTAAATACAACAGAGTTATTAGTTCATCAACAACGTGTACTGGCAGGTCAGCAGGACCCAAGCTATTAATTTAGCATAGATGGCGTTAACGAATGGAAAATCGACTGAATTTGCTCTATCAGGGAAAAGTCATTGATCAGGATATTCATGATGGCATGTTACAAGTTGTGGCTCAGCTTGAAAACGATTGGGAAATTCCTGTCAGGAATGCGTTAGGAGAAATAGTAATAACACATATGGCCAACGCGTTAATGCGCTCACGCCGGGGAGAACAAATCAGTTCAATGGATATTGAACTGCTGATGGAAGTGCGTCAATCGAGAATCTTTTCTCATTTGCAAGCGATTAATGCTTCGCTATTAGTACATTTTGACGTGCAATTACATCCCTGTGAGGAGGGGTATCTGCTGGCAAATTTGTTTAGCCTTTGGGCGGCAAAGGGGCAGTGATAACACGACAACAGAGATGAAGGATTTTTTTTTCCATCAAATATTCAAAAAAATGATGATTTAACATCTAACTTATTGCAGTGGCATTGATCGCCGAAGGAGTACAGGAGGTACAGCATGTTTATACATGCGCTGAACAAACAAAATCCGGCACTGATTGAGGCAGCCCAGACATTATGGGCGCGAGGGGTCTTACTGCCTGATACTTATGTTATTGACGTTGATCAGGTTTTAGAAAATGCCAGACGATTGCTTGCGGTAGCGGAGCATTATGGTATTGCTCTTTATCTGATGACCAAACAGGTGGGGCGTAACCCTTGGTTGGCTCGTAAACTGATGGAACTGGGTTATCAGGGTGTCACCGCGGTGGATTTTAAAGAGGCCAGAGTCTTGATGAATGGGAATATCCCGGTTAGTCATGCAGGCCATCTGGTACAGATCCCTCGTAATATGGTCTCCTCAGTGATGCAGCAACATCCGAAAGTGATCACAGTATATTCTTTAGAAAAAGCGGAGGAAATTTCCAGTTTGGCGCAGCGTGAAGGAAATGTGCAACGCATTATGCTGAAAATCTATGATGATCATGATCATTTATATCCAGGTCAGGAAGCGGGTTTTCACTTGTCGGAATTGCACACCATCGTTCAGCGCATCATGGCAATGCCCGGTGTAAAACTGACGGGATTGACACATTTTCCTTGCTTGTTGTGGCAAGAGGATCAGCAGCAGACACTGCCGGCGCCAAACTTATTTACTTTACTGAAAGCAAAAGACATTTTACGACAAACTGGGGTTGAGGTGACGCAGATAAATGCGCCGTCGGCGTCAAGCTGTAGCACACTGCCGCTACTGGCAAAGTATGGCGTTACCCATACCGAGCCTGGACATGCGCTAACAGGAACAATCCTTGCCAATTTTCGGGGAGAGCAGCCAGAGCGCATTGCTATGCTCTATCTGACGGAAATATCCCACCGATTTAACGGTAACAGTTACTGCTATGGGGGCGGTTATTACCGTCGTGGACGGGCGCATAACGCGCTGATATTCCTGCCAAACGGCCAGATCACCGCCACGCACTTGTTACCGATGGATGACACCAGCATTGATTACCATTTTCCTCTGAGCGGTGAATTTCCGGTCGGCTGTGTTGTCGTGCTGTGCTTTCGCACCCAGATATTTGCTACTCGCAGTGATGTGGCGTTGGTTAGCGGTATCCAGTCAGGGCATCTGGTCTTGGAAGGGCTTTATGACAGCCAAGGAAACCCTATCCCGATTAATAGAGAAAATGGCCTGTGAGCAGACGCAGTTCCACTCTCTTCGTCTGAGGACTCTCTTACTCATGACCCAGAAAAACAGAATTGATGCATCTGGTTATACCTATGCACATGAGCACCTGCATCTCGATTTATCGTCATTTAAAAACAACATTGACTGCCGGTTGGATCAGTACGACCTGATTTGTGAAGAGATGAAAACACTGGTCAGCCTGGGTGTACACAATATTGTGGAGATGACCAATCGTTACATGGGACGTAACCCACAGTTTATGCTGGATCTGATGCGGGACTCCGGCATTAATGTAATAGTTTCAACTGGCTATTACCAATCTGCCTTTTTTCCTGAACATGTAGCACATACCACAGCTCGACAATTGGCGGATGAAATGATCGCTGAGATTGAACAGGGTATCGACGGTACGACGCTGAAAGCCGGAGTCATTGGGGAAATTGGTTCCAGCAAGGGGGTAATTACGCCTGATGAAGAGAAAGTATTTTATGCTGCGGCGATAGCCCATTTGGAGACCGGGCGTCCTGTTTCGACCCATACGACATTAAGCACAATGGGTCTTGAGCAACTGGCATTACTGAAAAAGCACGGTGTAGATGCTGAACGCGTAGTGATTGGTCACTGTGATCTTAAAGATAATCTGGACAACATCTTGCGCATCATTGAACAGGGGGCCTACATCCAGTTCGACACGATTGGCAAAAACGATTACTACCCGGATGAAAAGCGGATCGCTATGTTACAGACCCTGGCCCGAAGTGGCTTGCTTAACCGCGTCATGTTATCGATGGATATTACCCGTCGTTCTCACTTAAAAGCCAATGGTGGCAATGGGTTTGCTTATTTAATCACCACCTTTGTGCCGATGCTAAACCGGGCTGGATTAACGCAAACTGATATTGATTTGATGTTACGTAATAACCCAATGCTATTTTTCAAATAAAGGAAAAACATATGAGATTTGTTATTGGAGGACAAATTGAGAAAGAAAAAATTGCTGAAACTTTACGCCGTCTGGCCGGGGATAAAACCTTATCCATTACCGTGATGGGCGACATAGATGCCGCTATGGCGCTTAAGAGTGGTGATGCGGATTACTATTTGGGAGCCTGTAATACCGGTGGAGGCGCTTTGGCAATGGCCATTGCGATTGTTGGTATTGACAAATGCGCCACCATCAGTATGCCAGGGAAGATCCTGCCTGATGAAGAAATTATTGCCCATGTTAACGCCGGGAAAACGGCATTTGGTTTTACTGGTCAGGATATAGACGCGGTTATTCCGGTGGTTATCAAGGCTATTCTTTCTTCATGGGGACAGGAAAATGGAATATGAATTTTTCACTCGCTTAATGGAAATTGATCCGTTTAAAGCGGGTTTGTTGGCGGTGATTGGTGGGATATCTGCCATGATGGCTAACCGTGGTATTGCAGTATTTCATGATGGGCTACGTCCTTTAATGCCGGAGCATCTGGAAGGGCGTATGAATCGTAAAACCCTGGCTGCCACCAGTTTTGCCCTAAGTTTTGGGTTGGTTATCGGCTTTGGTATTCCGTTCTCGCTGACCGCCCCGATTATTCTGGTGCATAGCTTATTATTGGGAACCGATGTTATTGGTACTTGGTGTGCAAACAGTAAAAAAGGTTTCATACTTTCCGCTGTCTTGGGAGCGCTATATGCCGTTGCCTTGATGACCGGTTTACGATCTGTTGTCGATATCTTTGCCCATTTGCCGGTTAATTTCATGGGTAACCTGAGTAAAGTTGGCGATCCTATCGTAGCCTGCTTTGCCCTGTTTCCTGCGATTGTTGTGGCCTATCAATACGGATATGGCAAAGGAATATGGGTACTGATTGCGACATTGGTGGGGTATATCGCGACGAAAGCGGTAGGATCATTGAGTTTTGGTGGGGCTCTGAGCAAACCGGTGCAATTGGATCCTAACGGGATAGCCCTGCTGATCTCAATGATTGTGATGTTCTACTTTGCTATGAAACAGCGTGCTCCCAAAGCCGGCGAGGGATCTGCTCCGGCTAAAGGTGCGAATGAGACGTTGGTTGGACTATTCTCCACGCGGATACAGCGCATTCAAAATAACATCTGGTTGCTGGTATTAAGTGGGGGTTTGACTGCGGTAGCGGCTTCGATGTCACTCAGCCTGCTGGCGGAAGGTCCGGTATCACTGCAACTGATGGCGCAGGGGGAAGGGGCTAACGCCATGTTGGTGGCGCTTGCCAGAGCGATCAGCTTTGTGCCGTTAGTCGGTATGACAGCCATTGCGACAGGGGTTTATAGCCCGGTCGGCATGAAGTTCGTGTTTGTCGCTGGGTTAGTCACGAATAATCTGTGGATTGCCTTCATTGCCGGTAGTTTGATTATGTTTATAGAAATCAAACTGCTGGCGAGAATTGCTATCTGGTTGGATAAATATCCCGGAGTCAAAGCTTGTGGTGAGCATATTCGTACTGTTATTACCCGCATGTTAGAAGTTGCCTTATTGGTGGGGGGAATGATGGCTGCCAACGCCATTCTGCCGGGCATGGGATTTATGGTGGTGGCGGGTATTTATCTACTCAACCGTACGGCTAAACGTCCTTTGGTTGAAATGGCGATTGGGCCGATTGCAACGATTGTGGTTGGTGTGCTAGCTAACGTCATCTATCTGTTGGGCATCAGCTAATTTTTGTGATGATAAAAATAGAGGGGAAGCACGGGAGAGCCGATATTGAACACATATCCATTACCTAGTCTGAGTATGGAGCAGGCGCAGCACAAGCAGTTTCGTTTAGTTGATATTATCTGCCGCTATTTTCCAGGTGCGGATTTTCTCACCACAGGAGATTTAGGGCTGGTGCCGGGATTGAACCGGCCACAGATAACGCAACGCGTTGAACAGGTCATTGCCGATTTCTTTTCTGCTGAGGCTGCTGTGTTAGTACAAGGGGCGGGAACTGGGGCAATACGTTGTGGGTTGTCGGCATTACTTAATGCGGGTAATAGCCTGCTGATTCATGATGCGCCGTTATATCCCTCGACGGCGATTATTGCCGAGCAGATGGGCTTACATCTGGTGCGGGCCGATTTCAATCAATCCGAACAAATACAGGCTGCGATTTTGCAACATGCACCGGTGGCGGGGTTAGTACAACACACACGGCAGAAAATTGATGATGCTTATGAGCTGGCAGAAGTTATATCACTATTGAATGCTGCATCACTACCGGTTCTGGTTGACGATAATTATGCTGCCATGAAAGTGGAACGAATCGGTTGTGAATGGGGGGCTGTGTTATCGGCCTTCTCCAGCTTTAAACTGTTTGGCCCGCAAGGTATCGGTGTTGTGGTAGGTCAACAAGCGGCAATAGAGCGCATCCGGCGTAGTATGTATTCCGGTGGCAGTCAAGTACAGGGATTTCAGGCATTGGAAGTATTGCGTGGATTAGTATTTGCTCCGGTGATGCATGCTGTGCAGGCTCAGGTGAGTGAAACATTAGTGGTCCGGCTTAATCAGGGAATCATACCGCAGGTGAAACAGGCGTTTATCGCCAATGCACAATCGAAAGTATTGCTGGTGGAGTTTTATGATGAGATTGCCGAACAGGTACTTCATGTTGCTCATAAGCTTGGTGCACTGCCATATCCGGTGGGCGCTGAATCAAAGTTTGACATTCCGCCACTGTTTTACCGGTTATCTGGTACATTCCGTCAATCTGATCCCGCGTTAGAGAGACGGATGATAAGGATAAATCCTAATCGAAGTGGTGCGGAGACAGTGATAAGGCTCCTGAGTCAAAGCTGTGCACAGGCCGCTTCCTTGCTACACCTTCAACCACTCCCGATATACCGCTTTCCATCAGTATGAGAGGCAGACAACAAGCCCGTTCTTGGGTCTCGTTTTCATTTTGCCGGCGCGTGTGACGATGCTCGAAGTTGTGAAACACTATACGGGACTAACGTCCCGTCGAAACTCCCCTCCCGCCTTGTGTCGGCGAGAGTACCCTCTTTAAAGGAAAAGATGGGGAAATCGATATCAAGGCTCAAGGCTTATAAATCCTGAATTAATGTAAAGATCGGCGATGCCATTAATTGTATCCCTTATTATTACCTGAATGATCAATAGAATTATTAATAATTAACAGTAAAATCGATTATTTATAATATAAAATGACCTATTGATAGAAAATACCTTGGTGGAACATAGAGATCATACCCCTTTTCTTTGCAAAGTAATCGTAACTCAGTCAATGAGCTGACGGATAGTTTTTCGTAAATACTTTCAAAATGTTTTTCCACCGAATGGCATGAAACATTCATTTCAATGGATGTTTCATTATTATTCATACCGCAGCAAAATAGAAAAATAACCATCCACTCTTTCTCATTTAACAAATCATTAGGTGGTCTGAGGCTGGCTGAGGTTGGTATATGCTCTTTAATATAATGATAAACCGTAAAGTGCTCTAATTCTCTGGCGTGAGAAATAATGCCAATACAGTGATTATCCTCACTCATCAATGGATATTTTTCGCAAAAATAGGATTTAGGCGGCCGACCATTACCTTGAGGATAAGTGCCGACAGAGCATACTTTCTGCATACATTCTAAGACCCTGCGATCATGTTCTTTAAAGTGATGGGCAAAACCATTAACAGGTATTGGTAATTCGTCAACGCTATACCCTATGATATTAAAGTTTTCAGGTAACTTAATGATTTTAATAAACTTGGTATTTGCATAAATAAAGCGAGATTCCTTATCTTTTACAAACCAAGGATCGGGGCTTCTGTCCCATATATGTGTTAATTGACGAGTAATAAAAGGGACTTCTTTAAATCCTGATTTATTCATAAATATCCTTTAAGATAATTATTGCTTTTTAGAATTATTGAATGTAAATATATCATTGAAAGCAAAGCATATTTCCATAGGGTCGTCTATTTTATCAATAAATAACTAACAAAGGTAGTATGTAGGGACTGGGAAATAATACGTAATTTAAGACAATAAAAACCTTTCTGGGATATAGTGATCAAAATTATTGGTTCGACAATACTCTTCCAACTGTTGACTGGAGTGAATCCCGATTTTACGATATATCCTTGACATATGTTCTTCGACCTCATGATAGGCGATATTCAATATTTTCCCAATCTGTTTTTTGGGCTGTTTCTGTAAGAAGAGAAAGATAATATCCCACTCCCGATGAGTAAAAAGATCGGAAGGGGGTTGGAGTAGCATGGATGACGGTAATTTATCATAATATTGATGTAGGTAGGTTAATGAATACTTTTTAGCCTTCCACATATGGTACATAATTCCCATACAATTACCATTGTCATGATAAAGAGGCAACTTTTCACAAAAATAGGATGACAAAGTTTGCTCTTGTCCAAAAACATGGGTTTCAAGTGAACAGACTCTTTCGCCTTTAACCATGACATTTTTATCGTGGAGAATAAACTCCTTGGCGAATTCAGCGCCATCCCAGGGCAGTTCATGATCATAAAGCCCTTCATAATCAAATGACTCTTTAAAATTATGAATAAACCTCTTTGTGGCTGAATTACCGTAAATAAAGTTTGAAGAATTATCCTTTATTCCCCACGGTTCATTACTTATTTCCATTGTATTAATAACTTGAGGTGATATTTCATAGTTATTTTTCATATTGACAAAACTCCTGTATTCTAAAGGTTAAAGAAAAACTCTGTTTTTGGGATGGATAAATTTTTTTGGCATATAGAGATCATAATCATTGGTGCGACAATATTCTTCCAATTGACGACTAGAATGAACCCCAATTCTTCCATATATTCGTGAGATATGAGATTCAACCGTACGATAAGAAATATTTAACATTCTACCAATTCGCTTGCTGGTATACTTGTGTAACATCAGGAAAATAACATCCCATTCCCGTAGAGTAAAGAGATCGGTTGGTGGCTGGAACATAATAGATGCCGGCAGTTTTCCATGAAATAGTCGAATGAATGAGAAATCTTGTGCTTGCCAACCATGATATATCACGCCTATACAGCTTCCGTCTTCATGGTAAAGAGGATATTTTGCAAAAAAGTAGGATGACAGAATTTGCTCTTTTCCATGTATATGTGTCTCAAGTGAACATATTCTTTTTTCCTGTTCTACCACTTTTCTGTCATGGGCCATGTATTCTTTAGCAAATTCGGCACCATCCCAGGGCAATTCATGTTCATAAAGTCCTTCATAGTCAAAAGAGCTTGAAATATTTTGAAGACGTTTACATGCTTGATTGACATAAATATAGCGTGTGTTTTCATCCTTTATTCCCCATGGCTCATTACTCTGCTCCATTGTATTAATAATCTGAGGGGAGATGACATAGTTCTTCTTCATATTAGTGAGAACTCCTTTTAATCTAATGGTTAAGGAAACATTCTGCTTTCTGGGTGTACAAACCTTTCTGGTACATAGAGATCATAATCATTGGTGCGACAATATTCTTCCAATTGACGGCTAGAATGAAGACCAATTCGTTTACATATGCGTGAGATATGGTTTTCAACCGTACGGTAGGAAATATTTAACATTATACCGATTTGCTTATTGGTATATTTGTGTAATATCAGAAAAATAACATCCCATTCCCGTTGAGTAAAGCGATCAGTCGGTGGCTGGAACATAATATTGGCGGGCAATTTTCCACGAAATAATCGGGTGAATGAAAAATCCTGAGCTTGCCAACCATGATATATTGTTCCTATACAGCTTCCGTCTTCATGATAAAGAGGATGTTTTTCAAAAAAATAAGATGAAAGAATTTGTTCTTTTCCATGTACATGTGTTATAAGTGAACGCATCCTTTCTTCTATTTCCATCACCATTCTATCGTGAGTCATGTATTCTTCAGCAAATTCGGCTCCATCCCAGGGAAGGTCATAATCATAAAGCCCCTCATAGTCAAAAGAGCTTGAAATATTTTGAACATGTTTACATGCCTGATTGACATAAATAAAGCATGAGTTTTTATCTTTTATTCCCCAGGGTTCATTACTCTGCGCCATTGTATTAATAATCTGAGGGGAGATGACATAGTTCTTATTCATATTAGTGAGAACTCCTTTTAATCTAATGGTTAAGGAAACATTTTGCTTTCTGGATGCACAAACCTTTCTGGTACATAGAGATCATAATCATTGGTGCGACAATAATCTTCTAATTGACGACTAGAATGAAGACCAATTCGTTTATATATGCGTGATATATGGGTTTCAACCGTACGATAGGAAATATTTAACATTCTACCGATTTGCTTGCTGGTATATTTGTGTAATAGGAGGAAAATAATATCCCATTCCCGTTGAGTAAAGAGATCAGTCGGTGGTTGAAATAATATAGAGGCAGGAAGTTTTCCATAAAATAGTCGAGTAAGTGAGAAATCTTGGGCTTTCCATCCATGGATAAAGAGACCGATACATTCGTTTTCATCATTATAGATTGGATATTTTTCCGAAAAATAAGATGATAGAAATTTATCTTTTCCATATGTATGTGTTTCAAGTGAACATATTCTTTTCTCTTGTTTCATAACACTTTTATCGTGAATAACGAATTCTTTTGCAAATTCAGCCCCGTTCCAGGGGAGTTCACTATCATATTTCCCTTCATAATCAAATAAATCCGGGATATTTTGCATTTGTCTAAGTGCCGAATTACAAAAAATCCAGCATGAGTTTTTGTCTTTGATTGCCCAAGGTTCATTACTTTGTTGCATAGTATTAATAACTTGAGGCGAAATAATTAATTCATTTTCCATGTTATCATTCCTCTTTCTAGCCTTAAAATTAGATATTTGATCTTATAATCTATTTAACTCACGACTACCTCAAACCCTAGGATAGTTTATAATCAAATAATTGTTTAACATTATGAATAAATTTTTTTTAGCTGCATTGCTGTAGATAAAGTTTGAAGAACTATTCATTATTCCCAACGGCTCATTGTTCATCTCCATTGTATTAATAATCTGAGGTGATAGTGCATAGTTCTTCTTCATATTAGTAACAACTCCTTTTTAATCTAAGGATTAAGGAAACATTCTGCTTTCTGGATGCACAAAACTTTCTGGCACATAGAGATCATAATCATTGGTGCGACAATACTCTTCCAATTGACGACTGGAATGAAGACCAATTCGTTTACATATGCGTGAGATATGGTTTTCAACCGTACGGTAGGAAATATTTAACATTATACCGATTTGCTTATTGGTATATTTGTGTAACATCAGGAAAATAACATCCCATTCCCGTTGAGTAAAAAGATCGGTCGGTGGTTGAAATAATATAGAGGCTGGAAGTTTTCCACGAAATAACCGAGTGAATGAGAAATCCTGGGCTTTCCATGCATGGAGAAAGAGACCGATACATTCGTTTTCATCATTATATATTGGATATTTTTCCGAAAAATAAGATGATAGAAATTTGTCTTTCCCATATGTATGTGTTTCAAGTGAACATATTCTTTTCTCTTGTTTCATAACATTTTTATCGTGAATAACGAATTCTTTTGCAAATTCAGCCCCGTTCCAGGGGAGTTCACTATCATTTTTCCCTTCATAATCAAATAAATCTGGGAGATTTTGGATTTGTCTGAATGCCAAATTACCAAAAATCCAACATGAGTTTTTGTCTTTGATTGCCCAAGGTTCATTACTTTGCTGCATGGTGTTAATAACTTGAGATGAAATAATTAATTCATTTTCCATGTTATCATTCCTCTTTTTAGCCTTAAAATTAGATTTTTAATCTTATCATCAATTTAACTCACGACTACCCAAACCCTAGGGTAATGTAAGATCATAAAACCCTTCATAATCAAATAATTGTTTAAAATTATGAATAAATTTTTTTTAGCTGCATTGCTGTAGATAAAGTTTGAAGAACTATTCGTTATTCCCAACGGCTCATTGTTCATCTCCATTGTACTAATAATCTGAGGTGATATTGCATAGTTCTTCTTCATACTAGTGATAACTCCTTTTAATCTAAGGATTAAGGAAACATTCTGCTTTCTGGGCGCACAAACCTTTCTGGTACATAGAGATCATAATCATTGGTACGACAATATTCTTCTAATTGGCGGCTAGAATGAAGACCAATTCGTTTACATATGCGTGAGATATGGTTTTCAACCGTACGATAGGAAATATTTAACATTGTACCGATTTGCTTACTGGTATATTTGTGTAACATCAGGAAAATAACATCCCATTCCCGTTGGGTAAAGAGATCAGTCGGTGGCTGGAACATAATATTGGCTGGCAATTTTCCATGAAATAGCCGGGTGAATGAGAAATCCTGAACTTGCCAACCATGATATATTGTTCCTATACAACTTCTGTCTTCATGATAAAGAGGATGTTTTTCAAAAAAATAGGATGACAGAATTTGTTCTTTTCCAAAATTATGTGTTACAAGCAAACATACTTTTTCTTCTTTTTCCATCACCTTTTGATCATGAACCATGTATTCTTTGGCAAATTCGGCCCCATCCCAGGGTAATTCATCATCATAAAGTCCTTCAAAGTCAAAAGAACATGAAATATTGAGAAGGCTTTTACATGCTTGATTGACATAAATGTGGCATGAGTTTTTATCCTTTATTGCCCAGGGGGCATTACTTTGCTCCATTGTATTAATAATCTGAGGTGATAGTGCATAGTTCTTTTTCATATCAGTAAAAACTCCTTTTTAATTTAAGGGTTAAGGGAGCATTCTGCTTCCAGATTGCACAAATCTTTTTGGCACATAGAGATCATAATCATTGGTGCGACAATATTCTTCCAATTGCCGACTGGAATGAAGACCAATTCGTTTACATATGCGTGAGATATGGTTTTCAACTGTACGGTAGGAAATATTTAACATTATACCGATTTGCTTATTGGTATATTTTTGTAACATCAGGAAAATAACATCCCATTCTCGTTGAGTAAAGCGATCGGTCGGTGGCTGGAACATAATATTGGCTGGCAATTTTCCACGAAATAGCCGGGTGAATGAGAAATCCTGAGCTTGCCAACCATGATATATCGTTCCCATACAACTTCCGTCTTCATGGTAAAGAGGGTATTTTTCAAAAAAATAAGATGAAAGAATTTGTTCTTTTCCAAAAGTATGTGTTAAAAACAAACATACTCTTTCTTCTTTTTCCATCACCTTTTGATCATGAGCGATGTATTCTTTGGCAAATTCGGCCCCATCCCAAGGTAACTCATGCTCATAAAGTCCTTCAAATTCAAATGAACTTGAAAAATTCTTAAGAGATTTTAATGCCAAATTGCCATAGATAAAGCATGAGTTTTTATCCTTTATTCCCCACGGGTCATTACTTTGTTTTAATGTATTAATAACTTGAGATGAAATAATTAGTTTATTGTCCATGTTATTACTCCTTTTTCTTTAGCTGCATTGCTGTAAATAAAGTTTGAAGAACTATCCTTTATTCCCCACGGCTCATTGTTCATCTCCATTGTATTAATAATCTGAGGTGATAGTGCATAGTTCTTCTTCATATCAGTAAAATCTCCTTTTAATCTAAAGATTAAGGAAACATTCTGCTTTCTGGATGCACAAACCTTTCTGGTACATAGAGATCATAATCATTGGTGCGACAATATTCTTCTAATTGACGACTAGAATGAAGACCAATTCGTTTATAGATGCGTGAGATATGGGTTTCAACCGTACGGTAGGAAATATTTAACATTCTACCGATTTGCTTACTAGTATATTTGTGTAACATTAGAAAAATAACATCCCATTCCCGTTGAGTAAAGAGATCGGTCGGTGGTTGGAACATAATATTGGCTGGCAATTTTCCATGAAATAGCCGGGTGAATGAGAAATCTTGGGCTTGCCAACCATGATATATCGTTCCCATACAGCTTCCGTCTTCATGATAAAGAGGGTATTTTTCAAAAAAATAAGACGAAAGAATCTGTTCTTTTCCAAAAGTATGTGTTAAAAGCAAACATACTCTTTCTTCTTTTTCCATCACCTTTTGATCATGAGTGATGTATTCTTTGGCAAATTCGGCCCCATCCCAAGGTAATTCATGCTCATAAAGCCCTTCAAATTCAAATGAACTTGAAAAATTTTTAAGGGATTTTAATGCCAAATTACCATAAATAAAGCATGAGTTTTTATCCTTTATTCCCCACGGGTCATTACTTTGTTTTAATGTATTAATAACTTGAGATGAAATAATTAGTTTATTGTCCATACTATCAATCCTGTTTTCCTAGCCTTAAAATTAGATTTTTAATTTTATAATCAATTTAATTCCATACTACCGATAGTGACAAATCTTGCGGGAATATAAACATCAAGTTTATTTTCTTTGCAGAAATCTTTCAATTCTTCGTGTAATGATAAATTGAATTTTTGGTAAATTGACTGAATATGATTAACCACATCTTCGGCACTTATCATTAACTCTTCACCGATTTTCTCTTCATCTAATGAGCGCAGAGTTAGAAAGAGAACTTCCCATTCAGTTTGTGTCAATTTGTCATTAGGGGCGATAAATTCCAACGTTGCGGGAGGGGTTTTATCATAATAGTAAGCAGTAGAAAAGTTTTGGGTTTTGCACATATGAAAAGTGAGCCCAATACAATTGCCATTTTCGTCACAAAGTGGGTATTTATTACAAAGATAGATTTGCTTAATCTTATGTTCTTCAAATGGATGCGTTTCTAGTGAACTAACGCGTTGCATAGTTTGAAGAACTTTTTGATCCTGACGGTGGAATTCTTTTTCATATTCTGCAATAGGTGAGGGTAATTCACCTGATGTAAGCCCGGTAATATCGAAATCTTCAGGCAAATTATGCAGTTGATAAAAAGCGGAATTGGCGTAAATAAATCTTGATTGGAGATCTTTGGCTCCCCAAGGTTCATCACTGTTTTCCCACATATGAATTAATTGTGGGGTGATATTATTAGGTCTGTTTTTTATATGTTGCATTGGTGACTCCTGAACGATTATTTCAGTTGTTATCTGACATGTTTGTTAACTAATTATACTCAAAATGCCTTGGTAATATAATAGAATATAATAACTTGCTCGTCAAAATACATATATTTATTAATTAAGTCTTTTATTGTTATATAATGATACTTTTAACATTAACGAATATAACTAAAAATACTATTTTGTATAAAAACATTTTAGTTTACTTACTAAACAGCAAAATTAATGAATAAGCTTTTTAAGTCATGAGTAATTAAGTGACGTAGATCAAAAATTTTCTGTCATTAACCGAAGCGTGAGGGAGCGGTTGTTATAACGATGATAGGTAATAGAATGAAAAAGAAGGTGTTATTTTTGGAACGGAATAATGGCGAAAAAATGGCATTTAATCGGAATAATATTCGATCAATTAAAGAATGCTTTTTAAACGGTGTATCTAGAGCATTGTAATTAGATAAACCATATTTTGGAATTATCAGAATAATCAACTAAATAGAGTTTTCAATCTAAAAACCGAGTTTGAATTTGCCTACTGCGGACAATGGCTATTCTTAAATAAAATTAAGGTTAGGGAAATTCTATAAAATTAAATTATCGAAGAATAATTAAATAAAAAACTTACTTAAAATGGTATAGTCCGAGATATAAAGTTGCATTTCAAGTTCCACTTAGATGTTTGTGACAATCACGTTCTTACCCCATATTCCCCAGTTTGTATCAATGATTTTCTGCTTTGACAGTGCCGACGAGGTAACGCCGGAGGCAAAAAAAGGGACGAGCAACTGCTCGCGAAGGGGATAAGGTTACCTGTGGTAAGCATTCTGGCACTTACATCATTGTCGGTGGTTTAGCGGTAGCAAAGATAAGGCCGAAGCCACCGCCACCGCTCGCGGTGTGGTAGCGGACGGTGAAGCATTGGTGATGCGTTACATTGGTGGTGGCGTTACCAGTGTCGGGCGCTGGCTGGCGGCACCGAATCCGTTGACAGTCGGATTAATGGGATTATTTTTGTCTGAAAATTTCGTCACTTACCCGATACTACGAACCAGTGGAGAATTCCTATCCGAACTCTGTATCAACGATGATCAGTCTCTTCGTTGATACAGAGAGATTGCTGTACAGATCAGTAGTGATAACGAGAAACCAAAATACGTATGGATAACTCTTCATGCCTATTCCTTATTCATCAAGTACGTAAGCAGTTCTATCAAAATAGGTATACCGTTGTCATGGCATAACTCCCCCTATTAGACAGTAATTGCTTGTTGGTTACCGCTTTTGACCATTTCTCTTTGCTGTCTGGCCGGAAGGAATGGCTGGAAACTAACATATAGTGTTGATTTGTTTCTATGGCTGTTTGTTACCGTTCTTTTAACGGAGCAAATTCTATGGTTTGAAAAGGTGGGTAAAAAGGAAGGGAATTGGGTTGTCTTCCATAAAAGCCATAAAGAGAAAGAGCAATCTGAGCTTAAGCAGGATAAAGAAGACGGTCGGTTACAGCGTATCAATTCTTGCACTTTTTACAAATACGCCATATCATCCATATAACGAAAATACGCAAAATACGCAAAATACGAACTCAAGCAGATACAATATGGAGGCAGCATGATTACTAAATCGCAACCTAAATCGGAGAATGTTAGCTTTGACTTTCTTTCAATTGAGTTATCAAATGACAAGGATATTGTAAAACATATCAGTTTGTCTGAAATTCCTGCTGATGAGGCAGATCAGTATGTGGTAGTAAAGTTGCCAAGAGCAATTGATTATCATGATATTAAGTTGGCAATAGCTAGTGCGATAACCGCTGTCACTACATTTAATAAGAACAAAAATCGGTCTGTTACGACTGAACCATCTTCAAAAATTGGATTTGCTTCCCGTAATGAAGCACGCCTTGAAAAATTAAAAAATCAGATCATTACTGATTCAGAGTGGCTGACTGCAAGTGAACTCAGCAAATTAGCCGGATCTAAATCAGTGAATTCCAGCGCTGCGGCAAATCGTTGGAAAAAGTCGAAAAAAATATTCGCATTGCCAATTAATGGCAAAGACCTCTTCCCGTTGTATGCTCTAGACGAAGGCGGCCAACCGTTACCAGTGATAAAGAAAACTATTGCGCTGTTTGGGGACAAAAAAACTCCTTGGTCAATAGCTATCTGGTTCGGCACACCAAATAGCTGGCTTGGTAATAAAAAACCAAAGGACCTTTTATTAACTCAACCTGATAATGTTTATATGGCAGCCAAAGAAGAAGCTGAAGGGCCGCGTCATGGCTGATGATAAAAAAGAATTTCAAGAAGATATACCATTTCCTCCAGAGAATACAGCAGCCAAAATCCAAAAGTGGAAAGCGGGTACGCCTATTAAACGTATTCATAAAGCCAAGTTTAAAGGAGCTGAATTTAATCCTGGTGTTGGCAATGCCCGTTTTAGCCCGTTCAAAAATAATGGAATCTCTGTTCCAACACTCTATGGCGGTGAAAACGTAGGAGTCGCTATTATGGAGACGATTTTACACGATATTCCACTAAACTGCGCCGGTATACCTGTTGATCTGGGTAAACTAGATGATTTAGCGTATAGCCAAATTACTCCACAAAAAGATATCAAGTATGTGGATATCAACCCACGAATACTGAAGAAATGGGGGATTATTCAAGGCCAACTAGTAGAATCAGGAGCATCGGATTATCATATTACTCAGCTCTGGGCAGCAAAAATTTATCATGACAATCCTGATGCTCAAGCAATTCGATGGCCCTCTAAGCAGCACGGTGGTAAAGCAATAATAATTTTTGGAGATCGGGTGGAAGAAAAAGATTTGTATGTGTCTCTTGAATCTGAACCAGCCGCTACTTCTAAAGAGGTTAACGAAAAACTTAAAGAGCTTGCAGATGAAATGGAGTTGGTTTTGGTACCTAAAGATATGGTATGATCTACGGCATATTTGTCATTAAAAGCCTGAATTGTAGGTGAGCTCCATCCTCTATGACGGTAGTGACACGGCTGAGCATGATCCTGATCGCTAATGTCCCGGGAATGGATTCATAAACAGTTTGGCAAACCTGAAAAATCACTTCCTCCGAGGAAAAGATTAAAGAAAGATATTGGTTGGACAGAACTATATACTTGTTTAGGTTTTCATATGCCGATTAGTATGCAAGTTGATTATGATCTATTAGAGCGTGTCTTTATTAGGCCCTGATGGGTTCATATATAATTTTTAAAAATTATTGAATATAACTATAATATTTTTAAATAAAATATTCCAACAGGGCGGGTTATTTTCTCCATTAATAATGAATAAGAACAGCATGTAAAAACTGGGAATAAATACGTAATCTAAGATAATAAAAACTTTTCCGGTATATAGTGATTGAAATTATTGGCTCGACAATATTCTTCCAGTTGTTGGCTGGAATTAATTCCTATCTTACGGTATATCCGAGTCATATAATATTCAATAGTGCGATAGGCTAGATTCAGTATCCGTCCAATCTGCTTTCTGGTATTTTTCTGTAAAAAGAGGAAAATGACATCTCATTCACGTTGAGTAAAAAGATCAGTTGGTGGTTGTAGCATAATTGAGGCGGGAAGTGTGTTGTGGTATTGATGTAAATAGGATAATGAATGGTTTTGCGCTTTCCAACCATGATATATGACTCCGATGCAATCTCCATCTTGATGGTAAAAAGGTGATTTTTCGAAAAAATAAGACGATAGGATTTTCTCTCTGCCAAATATATGGGTTTCTATTGAGCATATTCTCTGCTGTTTTTCTATTACCTTTTTGTCATGATTAATAAATTGTTCCGCAAATTTAGCACTATCCCAAGGAAGCTCATTTTCATAGACCCCTTCAAATTCAAATGAATTTGAAAAGTTCTGAAGAGATTTTAATGCTAAATTACCGTAAATAAAGCATGAGTTTTTATCTTTAATTCCCCAAGGCTCGTTGCTTGCTGCCAGTGTATTAATAACTTGAGATGATATAGTTATGTGATTACTCATATTATAATTCCTTTTTACCCATTTTGGGTTTAAGTCGTGATATGTTTGAATCATATTGTCAGTTTAATACTTTATTACCAGCAATAACAGACTTTTTCATAAAATAATTATTATGGTTATTTTTATTACGATAATCGTTTAGTTGTATATACCCGTCATCTTTCAAGTTGCCTCTTTGTTGGCTGCACTCGCTCACCCCGGTCACATAGTTTGCTATGCTCCCGGGGATTCACTCCTTTGCCGTCGCGATGCATCTTGAAATCCATAGGGTATATGACATTATAGATTTAATTTTGGGTAAATTTTCTTACTATAATTAACGGTGTTTTCTACAATAGATGAAGGTAATTTACCAGTTAAAAATATTTTAATATCGTAATTCTTAGGAAAATTGTGATATTGGTAGAGAATAGGGCGGGGGATTTTTGATAACTAATCATTTTTCCTGGGAATTATTATTTTTTACACAGGTAAATTAGTTCAATAATGGTATTATTTTGTTGTAATTTATAGTTAATATGACATTTTATTATTTAGGTTATTATTTAAATGATTTA